>JAMPYE010000041.1 GCA_023700825.1 Thermoanaerobaculia bacterium
CTCGGTCGTCGCCGATTCGGCGCAGTTCTCGGCGTGCGTCACCGAGGCCGGGGATCCGCGCTACATCGGCACGGCACTGACGATGCAGACCTGCATCGGATTCCTGCTCACGACGGTGTCGATCCAGCTCGTCCCGATGGTGGTCGATCTCGTCGGCTGGCGCTGGGCGTTCGTGATCCTCGCGCCGGGGCCGGTACTGGGAACGGTCGCGATGCTGCGTCTGCGCGCGCATCCCGCCTCGCTCGCGCTCGCGCAGGGGAAGCGGTGAGGTCGTGTGGAGAGCGCAAGCGAAGCTTGCGCTCTTCCACGGCGGACGCCGCAGCTTCCGCTCCCTCGCACGTGGCTCAACCGCCGAAGCTGCGCTTCGGCGAGTAAGTGCACAAGCTTCGCTCGCGCACTCCACGTCGAGCAGCTTGTGCGCGCCAGACCTGCCTCCGGTGACGCGTAACGGGCGAAACGGTGACGCGCGCGCCTCCGCGACGGGCTATCGCTGTCAATAATCGACTTAGCGTTCCCGGAGCGCGCGTGCCTTCGCGCGTACCGGGGCGCGGGAGCCGAACTTGCTGCGGCCGCTGGCCTCGAAACTGATCTTCTCGCTCGTCCTGATCGTCCTTCTCGTCAAGGCGATCGCGCTCTGGGTGAACCTGAGCACGCAGGAAGCGCAGCTGCTGCAGAGCATGACGCGCGGGGCCGATCAGCTGTCATTGAGCATCACGAGCGCGACCTGGCACGCGATGCTCTCGGACCAGCGAACCAGCGCCTACCAGGTGATGAACACCATCGCCGAGCGTCAGGGTGTCGAGCGGATCCGGATGTTCAACAAGGACGGAACGCTGATGTTCTCGACGGTGGCGAACGAGAGGCTCCGGATCGACGAGAGCGCCGAGGTGTGCACGCCGTGCCATGCGCACACGCCGCCGCGCGTGAACGTCGAGCTCCCATCGCGCACGCGCGTCTTCCGAGGCGCCGGCGGCCGCCGCACGATGACGATGATCACTCCGATCTACAACGAGCCGTCGTGCAGCGAAGCCTCGTGCCATGCGCATCCTGCGAGCACCAGCGTCCTCGGGGTTCTCGACCTGCGGCTCGACGTGAGCCGCGTCGACGAGGAGATGCGCGCCATCCGCTTCCGGACCGCCCTGCTCACCGCGGTCGAGATCGCGCTCTTCTGGGCCTTCGTCGTCTTCTTCACGCGGAGGTTCGTCGAGAAGCCGATCCGCAAGCTGATCGCCGGCACCAGGGCGATCAGCGAAATGCAGCTCGACCAGCCGGTCGTGCTCGAGTCGAGCGAGGAGCTCGATGCCCTCGCTCATTCCTTCGACGCGATGCGCGTCCGCCTGAAGACGGCGATGGAAGAAAACGCGGAGTTCACCCAGCAGCTCGAGAGCAAGGTCGAGGAGCGGACCCGACAGCTCAAGGTGGCGCAGCACAAGCTGCTCCAGACCGACCGGCTCGCCTCGCTCGGTCAGCTGGCCGCGAGCGTCGCGCACGAGATCAACAACCCCGTTTCCGGCGTGCTCAACCTCTCGATGCTGATGCAGCGCCTCCTCAAGGACGACGGCATTCCGCCGGGGCGCATCGCCGACTTCCGCCGTTACCTGGGGCAGGTCGCGAGCGAGACGGCGCGCGTCGGACGCATCGTCTCCGACCTTCTCTCGTTCTCGCGCCGGTCGAAGCCGCAGAGCACGCAGGCCGACCTCAACGCGCTGATCCGCACGACGGTCTCGCTCGTGAACCACAAGCTCCAGCTCGCGAACGTCACGGTCGAGCTCGATCTCGCGGAGACGCTGCCGCCGGTCTGCTGCGACGCCTCGCAGATCCAGCAGGTCGTCATGAACCTGGTCCTCAACGGCGCCGAGGCGATTCACGGCGGCGGCGCGGTCTTCGTGCACACGCGCGCGAGCGATGACGGCAAGGGGATCATCCTCGACGTGCGGGACACGGGCACCGGCATTCCGCCCGAGATGGTCGACAAGATCTTCGACCCGTTCTTCACGACGAAGGAAGAAGGCAAGGGCGTCGGGCTCGGCCTCGCGGTGGTCTACGGAATCGTGGAAGCGCACGGCGGAGACATCGAGGTCGAGAGCGTGCCGGGCCGCGGCACGACGTTCCACGTCACGCTTCCCCTGATGCCGCCACCCGCCAACGGCAATGCAGCCGGGAGGGCCTGAGCGGTGGGCGGGATCGCGATCGCGACGGCCGGTGCCGTCGATCGCGAGGCAGCCTCGTGGGTCGAGAGTTGTCTCGCGACCGCGCTCGGGATCGACACCGAGCGCCTCGACCCGCTGCCCGACCCGAGCTACGCCTACGACGAGGGACGGGGACAGTACAGCTCGACGCTCGTCCTGCACGACGCTCTCGCGCGGCGGCCCGCGCACGCGGCGAGGCTGCTCGTGATCACCGAGCACGACATCTTCATCCCGATGCTGTCGTTCGTCTACGGACAGGCGCAGCTCGACGGTCCCGTGGCCGTCCTCTCGTTGGCTCGGCTGCGGCAGGAGTTCTACGGTCTCCCGCCGAACCGGCCGCTCTTTCTCGTCCGTGCGCGCAAGGAAGCGCTTCACGAGATCGGACACACCTTCGGCCTCACGCATTGCAACGATCCGGGATGCGCGATGGCCCTCTCGACCAACATCGAACAACTCGACGCGAAGGGAAGCGACTACTGCAGCGGATGCGCGACCCTTCTGCGCGACGCCGCGCGCGTCGCATGCGACGGCGCGGAGCTCGCAGTACGCTCAGGAGGAATCAGGTGAAAAAGCACTGGGAAGTTCTCGTGGTCGATGACGAGCCGGTCATGCGCGAATCGCTCGCCGCGTGGCTCGCCGAGGACGGATACACGGTCGACACCGCGGAGTCGGGGCGCGAGGCGGTCACGCGTGCGGCCGCGAAGGACTACGCGATCTACTTCGTCGACCTGAAGATGCCGCCCGGGCTCGACGGGATCGAGACGATGATGGAGATTCGCAGGCTCCATGCCGACGCCTCGGTCATCATCATGACCGCCTACGCCACGGTCGACACCGCGATCACGGCGATGAAGGAAGGGGCGCAGGAGTACATCGTCAAGCCGTGCAACCCCGAGGAGATCTCGCTCCTGGTCGGACGGATCATCAAGGTGAAGAACCTGCAAAGGGAGAACCTGATCCTCCGCAAGAAGCTGGCGAAGCAATACAGCTTCCACGACATCCTGTCGAAGAACCCGAAGATGATCGAGATCTTCGACCTGGTTCGCGAGATCGCGAGCCTGCGCAGCACGGTGCTGATCCAGGGAGGAAGCGGCACGGGCAAGGAGCTCGTCGCGCGGGCGATCCACTTCTCTGGCGACCGTGCCTCGAAGCCGTTCGTCGCGGTGTCGTGCGCCGCGCTCGCCGAGAACCTCCTCGAGTCGGAGCTCTTCGGCCACGAGCGCGGAGCGTTCACCGGCGCGGTCGAGCGCAAGCGCGGCAAGTTCGAGATGGCCGACGGCGGCACGCTCCTGCTCGACGAGATCGGCGACATCTCGCCGAAGCTGCAGGTCGACCTGCTGCGCGTCCTCCAGGAACGGAAGTTCTTCCGGGTGGGGGGCAACGAGGAGATCAGCGTCGACGTCAGGGTGATCGCGGCGAGTCGCGTCAACCTGCAGGAGGCCGTCGCCGCAGGGACGTTCCGCGACGACCTCTTCTACCGGCTCAACGTGATCAACATCCACCTGCCGTCGCTGCGCGAGCGGCGGGAAGACATCCCTCTGCTCGCCAGCGCGTTCGTCGAGCGGCTCTCGCACGAGCTGGGCAAGGCCGCCAGCGAGCTGTCCGAGGGAGCGCTTCGCGTGCTCGTCGACCACGACTGGCCGGGCAACGTGCGCGAGCTGGAGAACGCCGTCGAGCGGGCGCTCGTGACGTCGAAAGGACACGTGCTCGACGAGGACGACTTCGCGTTCCTGCGCCGCGAGGCGGGACACGGCAACGGCTGGGCGGCGCCCGACAACATGTCACTCGACGAGATCGAGCGGCAGGTGATCATGGCGACGCTCAATCGCACCGCAGGCAACGTGAAGGAGGCCGCCGCCGCGCTCGGCATCGACCGTTCGACTCTCTACGACAGGATGAAGCGCTACGGGATGAGCCGGACGGGAGTCGAGTAAGGCGGGAGGCAGGCCAGAGGCCCAAGGCCAAAGGTCAAGGCAGGCGGAACTCGGGGAGCTTTGTGGCGCAGGCACTCCTGCCTGCGCGCGGCGCAAGGCGCCGCAATCCGACGTCCGTAGGAGCGAAAGGGCCGCCCCGCGGTGCGGGGCGGCGCGCAGCCAGGAGTGCTTGCGCCACATTTCGGCGAGTCGCGTTTGTGACGTCGGCGCCTTACGGCTCCAGGAACACCATCCCGCACACCTCGTCGAACTGCTGCGGCGGGATCGCGCTCGCCAGGTCGTCGACCGGGACGCCGCCGTCGGCGAGGGCCGCTCCGACGTCTTCCGTGGCCAGCGCGACATGAAGCCGCTCGACTTCGCGCAGCATCCAGGGGCGCGCCTCCGCGACGCAGAGAAGGTGCCGCGTGTCCGCCTTCTCCCCCTCGGGGCGGAGCTTCAACGTCCAGTCGTCGGATTCTCCGCCGACGGCGAGTACCTCGCCTTCGATCGGCGACATGACGCGGACCGTGACGCCGTTCTTCGTGGCGCGCCACGCCGTTCCGTTGGTGACGAGCCGCGTTCCCGGCTCTGGAAGCTCGAGCCGGTCCGGTTTGCCCATCAGGTGCATTCCGAGGTCGTCGAGCCCGACCGTCAGCGTGCCGTCCTCTTCCGGGCGAACCCAGGTGTGACCGCGGTGGTAGAGCCGGTCTGCCGGAAGTGCGAATCCGGCGACCATCGGCGGGACCTCGGCGTCTGCAGGCGGCCGCGGGGCGGCCTCCGCCAGTGCGACGAAAGCCTGGTGCTGCATGCACTCGCGGCAGGAGAAGAAGTTCTCGCAGGTGCGCGACGCGACCTCGCCGGAGAGCTCGTGACGGCAGCGCCGGTCCTTCGGTGCGAGGTCTTCGAAGTCGGCGTGCCAGCGTGCCAGCTCCGAGTCGCGCGCGCTCGAGGAGCGTCGCAACGCGCGAAAGAGAGCGATGACCACCGTCGTGGCGACCACGATCACGACCGAGTAGAAGATCCCAAGGAAGATGATGTGACCCTGGTCCCAGGAGAATTCGTAGATTCCAGGCAGCACGATGAGACCTCCGTCAGTACTTCTGCATCTCCCGCTCCTGTGGAAACAGCCGCAGGTAGCGGAACGAGAGCGAATAGAGGATGACGCCGTAGGCGATGACGAACAGGAACGTGGCGACTTCCTGCCAGCTCGGCCAGTAGGTCATGAACGGCTCGAACTTGAGCGTCGGGACGGCGAGCGTCTGGATCGTCATCACGAGACGGTTGAGCGCCACGCCGAGGCATGCGAGCACGGAGCCGGTCAGCAGCCACGGAAGGCTGCGCCGGCGCGCGGGTGACATGAAGATCAGTGCCGGCACGAGCCCGAGCAGCACGATCTCCACGATCAGCACCCAGGTGCCGAACGGCTGCCAGGCGTAGAACTGGCTCGGATTGATTCCCGACCGCGGCGCGGTCTGGTTCAGCCAGACGATCGTGTCGACGCTCTTGAGGCCGACGTAGATGATCAGCAGCCAGCCCGAGATCTTCGCGAGCAGCTCGTAGACGCCGTGGCGGACCAGGCGCGCTCCCGAGATCTTCGACACGATCGAGGTCGTCAGCAGCACGAACGCCGGGCCGGTCGCGATCGCCGAGAGGATGAAGAGGAAGAAGGTCGTGGGCCAGATCGCGAAGCCGTCACGGAAGGCGAACGGCCGCCCCTGCAGCACCCCGTAGAGTCCGCCTAACGATCCCTGGTGGAAGAACGAGAGAAACGTCCCGACCGCGGCGAGCACCGGCATCAGCTTGTGCAGTTCGCCTTCGAAGACCAGGAACGACGGCACCTTTCGCAGCTGCCGGTTCTTCAGGACGATCGGCAGGTATTCGATCGCGAGCACCGTGAGGTAGACGGTGATGCAGAAAGTCACCTCGGTGAGCATCGAGTGGACGTTTGGGTGCCAGAACGTGAACCATGCGCGCAGCGGCTGTCCGACGTCGACCGCGAGCACCAGCACTGCGCCCGAGTAGCAGATGAAGCCGAGCACCACGGCGCTGTTGATCACGGCGCGCAGCTCGTCGCGCCGGAGGATGTAGAGCAGGAATCCGGTGAAGAACGCGCCCGCGCCGAGAGCGATCACCGCGAGGTCGAGGAAGATCCAAAGCCCGAACGCGAAGCGGTTGTCCATGTTCGTCTGGTTGAGCCCCTTGACGAGGCAGAGGCCGATTGCGAAGACGCCGATCCCCGCCATCACCGCCCAGGGTGCAAGCCACGCGAGGAACCGTTTCGTCGAGCAGCGGCGCACGCCGCGGAGGATCAGAGAGCTATCCACGTGTCGCCTCCTTTTCCTGCACTGCCACGTCGGCATCGGCGAGGCGCCTCACCCACGCGCGATCGGAGCGATAGAAGACCTTTGGTTCGGTGCCGAGCTTCTCGAGGAGCCGGAACGCGTTCGCGCTCTTTGCCGACTTCGCGACGCCGCTTCGCGGATCGTCGAGGTTGCCGAAGACGATCGCCTTCTCGGGGCACGCCTCGACACAGGCCGGCACGTAGTCGGCAGGATCGAGGTCGCGCTTCCCGGCGGCGGCGGCTTTCGCTTTCGCGGCCTGCCAGCGGGAATGGCAGAAGTTGCACTTCTCGACGACGCCGCGCATCCGGACCGAGACGTCGGGATTGAGCGTCGTCTCCATTCCGTCGGGCCACTTCGGGTCGAACCAGTTGAAGTAGCGCGCGTGGTACGGGCACGCGGTCATACAGTAGCGGCAGCCGAGGCATCGCACGGGAATCTGGCTGACGACCCCCGTCTCCGGGCTGACGTCGACTGCGTTCTGCGGGCAGACCGAGACGCAGGGAGGATGCTCGCACTGCTGGCAGGAGACGGGGAAATAGACCGAGCGGTTCTCAGGGAATTGGCGGCCGTTGGATGCGCGGTAGACACGCTGCCAGGTGAGGCCGGTGCGCTCGTTCGCGCTCGGGCGTGCGGGGGGGACGTTGTTTTCGACCGCGCAGGCGGTGGCGCAGGCGCCGCAGCCGTTGCAGCGATCGAGGTCGATCACCATCGCGAAGCGCGCTCTGGTTGTCTCGGCGGATTCCATTCATCCCTCCAGGAGCTGTGCGTCGACAGCGCTCCACGTCTGTTCGTTTCCGGGTGTGAGCAGGTCGAGGACCGTGCGCGCGCCGGGCGCCGTCTTCTCGCCGAGCGCCGAACGCTCGGGAGCCACGACGATCTCGACGACTCCGGGCATCACTCCCTCGTCGAGCATGAGCGCGACGCGCATGGCGCCTGCCGCCGTCAGGAGCCGCACGTTCCGGCCGGCAGCGAAACCGAGCGAGGCAGCGGTGCGCGGATTGAGGACGGCGGTTCCGGTCGAGCCTCGCAGCCCCGACTCCTGGTAGAGCTTGGTGAGAACCGGCGAGACGGCCGCCGACGCGGAGGTATCGCGCGTCGCGCGGGGAACCAGCGTAAGCGTGCCGGTGGGGCGCGGCGTCGCAGTCGCCCGCGTAGGAAGCTCGCCGAGGGCCGTGCCGAGGCCGCCGGTGATCCTCATCGTGCGCGGCGGCATCGTGTTCGACGGCGCAGCGCTCCAGCGACCACCCGCAAGAAGCGCGTCCCATAGCTCGTCGGACGTCGAGAGCTCCGCGACGAGCGTGGCGCTTCCGTCGGCCGGGCTCGTGACCGTTCCGCTGCCTGCACGGTGAATGCGAGCAACGCGCTCGCGAATCAGCGACTCGGTAGTGGCCCACTCGCCAGCGAGGTCGAGCCCGGCGGCTCGCGCGATCGACCGCATGAACGCGACCGGATCGACGGCGCCGCTTCGCGTCGGAAGCAGCGGCGCCGACAGCGCGATCGACGCGACCGGCTCCGCGAACGAGGTCGGAAGCTCGTGAATCGTCTCGAGATACGGCGGCGTCGGCACTGCGAAGTTGGCGCGGGCTGCGCTCCCGGAGAGGAAGGGCGACAGTGCGACGACGAGCGAGCCTTTCGGCGAGAGCTTCCGTGCGACGAGAGACCAGGGGTAGACACCGTCGCCAGCGGAAGCGTCGATGATGACGAGTGCGACCGAGTGATCGGGAATCTCGTCGAGGCGCGCGAGCGGCGTGAGCGGCGCGTCGTCTCCCGGCGCCGGAAGCGGCGTGCGCCCGACGATTCCTCCCTCGCGGTCGACGTTGCCGAGGAGCAGGTTCAACCCGAAGATCGCGGTTTCGGCGGGGCGGCCGAGCGGTCCGCCGCCCGGCTGTTCGCCCGCGACTACGATCGAGGGCCCGCTCGATGCGAGCTCGCGCGCGGTCGCGAAGATTTCGTCCGGCGCGAGCCCGGCGATCGCCGCGGCTCTGTCGGGTGAGAAGCCGGCGATCACGGACAGGTACGAATCGAACTCGTCCGTTCCGGAAAGAGCCGTCGTGTCGACGAGCCCCTCGGCGAGGAGAACATTCGCGATGGCGAGAGCGACCGCGGCCTCGGTGCCGGGCCTTGCGGGAAGCCAGCGGTCGGCCGACTCGGCGGTGCGCGAGCGCATCGGCTCGACTTGCACCAGCCGCACGGACTCGCGTGCGGCGGCCAGGTCGAGTTGTCCCCAGCCTTCCGCGACAGGCGCGCCGAAGCTGAGGATCGTGCGCGCGTTCCGAAGGTCGAGGCCGAAGCTCTGCGAGCGCGCGTCGAGCATCGTGTCGAGCGAGGCGAGGCTCGCCCCTTCGAGGCCGGGCGCCGCGGCGACGACCGCGCTGTCGATGCCGGCGAGGAGGCGCCGCCACGCCCACGAGCCGCTGCGGCCGGGGCGGGTGTCGAGCACCACGACGGAGCCTGCGCCGGCGCGGGCGGAGCGGATCGCTCGCGCAGTCTCGCGAACCACCATGTCCGTCGTGACGGCTGCGGGGCGGCGCTCGCCGCGAGTGATTCCGACTGCTCCCGTCAGACGATTCGGATGATGAGGCAGGTGATGTCCCGTCATGCCGAGAGGGCAGAGCGCGGCGCCGTCGTTCGCGGCGCGCAGCGCGACGGGCAGACCGCCGATGCATCGCGCCTCGACGGGGCATCCCGCGGGGCAAAGCGCGCAAACGGTCGTGCGCGTTGCGCGCTCGCCTTTCGGCGGTTTCGGGATCCAGCTCCAGTTCTGCGTCCAGATCGCGAGGTCGTCGGTGAGGTTCCACGGCATCGGAGAGAGGGCCGTTCCGATCGCGGCGCCCCCGGCGAACCGCAGCACGTCGCGGCGTGTCACGTTGAATTTCATCGCTTGCCCCCGTCTCACTTGTGGCACGTCAGACAGCTCTGCCGCACGCCGTGCGCGTCGTGGCAACTCGAGCAGTCGGTCATCTTCATTCCCTGCCACTCGGCCCTGCGAAGGCGCGTCGGCGACGGGCCCCAGATGTCGCGGCTGTACGAGCTCAGCCGGTTCTCCTGGTACGGACGGAGGCGGTCGGTGCCGCCGTGGGGTCCGTGGCACCGCGCGCACGCGATGCCGGCGAGACCGACGTGCGGCGCGTGGGAGAAGTACACGTTCTCGGGCTGGCGCGCGTAGACGAGCCACTCGATCTCGCGCCCCTTCGCGACGTACTCGTCGACGAAGCGCTTCTCCTCGGCCGTCTGGCCCTGCGGCTCGGTGTGGCACGGCTCGCAGGTGGCCATCGAAGGAAGCCCGGTGAATCTTCCGTCGTCACCGAGCGAGTGGCAGTCTTCGCAGGTCATGCCGACCGCCTCGCTCGTGTGGACCTTGTGGCTGAACTGCAGCGGCTGCTCGATGGTCCGGTACTGAAGACGCGGGAAGGCGACCCATCCAAGCGCGAGCGCCGAGCCAAGTCCCACGACGAACGTCATCCATCCTCGGTTAGGCATCACGAGCTTCGTCCTCCGGCGTGGAGTGAAAAGAACTCACTGAAGAGATTGAGAAGATCCTCGCGGCCGAGCTGCTGGGCGAGGTTCGCTGCGGCGATTCCGCCGTCCGCCATCAGTCGCGTGCCCTCGGGCCCCGCATGCGAGAGCGTCTCGTGGACGTATCCGGCGAGGCGATCCGACTCCACCTGCATCCAGGCGGCGGCGACGTCTCCGGTCACGAGCCCGACGTCGCGCGGGTCGGCCGCCGCGTGAGCGGGGAGCTTGCTCTCGAAGAGCCATCCTGCGCCGTACGGGTCGCTCGTGAGCTTTCCGAGGCTCGTGCGCAGGTAGACGTTCGCGGTGGCGAGGTGGAGCGGGCTCGGGAAGACCATCTGCAGGTCGACGCCGTTCACGGTCAACACCGCGACGGGGCGGTCGAACGCGCGCGTGGCGACGAAGCTGATCTTGTCGACCGAGCCGATCAGGCGCGCGAGGAAGGCGTCGATGCCGACGTGGCAGCAGCCGTCGCCCGCGACGTCGAGCCACATGTGATTCGGCGCGTAGGCGAGATGGAGCGGCACCGGGATGCCGTCGACGAGAGCAGTCCCGTCGCCGTGGATCGCATGGTGCTCGTGCCCGGGGAGCGGCAGCAGCCGCTCGCCGGTCGGATCGGCGTGAGCAAGCCAGACCTCGCAGAAATGGTGCGCGTCGGAATTGCAGTGCGAGAGGAGAGCATCGCTCGCGGGGATGTAGCGGGGAACCGGCGCGCCACCGCAGTACTCGACGCGCGCCTCATGGAGAAACGGGCAGTTCTCGAGCCCGATCGAGCCGCTGCTCTGTGACGCAGCAGCCATGCACGAGGACCACGAGGGCGAGGAGCAGCGTTCGTGGTCCTCGTCGCGCGCCGCGTCGACGATCATCTTTCGGTACGCCGATGCCTCGCAGTACTTGACAAGCGCGTTCCGGAGAAACGGACATCGCATCGCAGACTCCTCGCCTCTCGCTACGGTTACTTCTTCGCTGCTTCTTCGTGCTTCTCGCCGCCGTCGGCCATCGTCAGGCCGAGGCCCGGCACGAGGAGCGCATGGTCGTCATGCTGCGCGGCTGCGCGCGACTTCGCGCCGACGCGCGCGGCGATCTCCGCCGCCACGCTCCAGGCGACCGTCATGAAACAGGCCAGCGTGACGATGCCGAGCCCGATGTTCGTCAGGTTCAGCCACATCGTCTGAGGGTCGAATACTTCGATTCCGAACACTGTGCACCTCCCACGTTCCTTCCGAGTCGTTGCGCCCGGCGATGCAGGACGCACGAATACACGTCACCGCAAGAGGCATGCCGACATGAGGGTGCGGACGGCAACGGCAGTCCTTCCCGTTCGTGCCGAACGAGTTAGGCGGGCGCCGCGGTCCCGGCGCGCCGGACGACTGACTCCCGGCGTGTGGGATTTGCCGACACGCGTGTAGGGAAACCCCACACGGGGACAAGGCAGGCCGCGGTGAGGTTGGAGGCTGCGAAGGAGGCGTGCGCCGGCCTCCGCAGCAGAGCTCTCGTGAAGGATCCGGGCTAGGGGATCACTCGGATCGAGACGTTGCTGGCGGGAACCTTCTCTTCGCCGTTGCTCACCCAGGCCACGAGCGTGTAGACGCCCGGGCCGTGCGCGAAGGGAATCGCAAACGTGAACGATCCGTCGGGCGCGACGGTGAGCTCGCCCCCGGCCGTGCCCGCGCGTGCGATGCGGGCGATCTCGCTCCCGGGCCCCGCGCGCCTCGGCGCGAAGTCCGACCGTGTCGAGGGAAGCTCGTAGCTCTCGATCGCGCTCGCTCTCGTCCGGCTCAGCGGCTTCGGCATCGGCTCGAAATGGACGCTGATCGCCGCGATCTCCCACCCGCGCACGGGTCGGGCGGCGCAGGTCGCCTTCTCGCCGGGGCGGATTTCGCGCGGCGGAGGCACGGTCCAGCGGAGATAGCGGCGGACGAACTCGTGCGCGACGCGAACCTCGCCTCCGCGCCAGGCGAAGCCGAGCCCGACGTGCGTCGCGCGCGGGTCGAGGATCGCGCGGCGATGCCCGTCGCGGGGCGGCGCTTCCGCGAGCATCGCGCGCATCGACTCGGCGACGAGCCCCTCGATCTCGGTCTCCGTGTACGGAGTGTCCTTCGACCACGCGGCGGTGTTTTCCGTGATGCCGTCGAGCCCGCCCGCGAACGAGTAGCGATGGAACGGCGAGAGCCCGTCGGTCGAGATGTGGCCGACGGATCGGTCGTAGACCTGCCGCCGGCAGAGAGCGTCGCCGACGCTCGAAGCGAGAGGGTCGAGGCGCAGTGGCGGGAGCCCGAACGCATGTCGCTGCTCGTTGATCGTCGCCAGCATCATCGCCTTGATCGTCGCGGCGAGTTGTGGCGAGTCTCTGACCGGGATCTCCGCGCCCGTGGCTGGCGCCCCGACGGCGAGCAGGAGAGCAACGATGACGGCGGCTCCGCTTCGTTGCCTGACGTTGCGCGCCTGCAGGCTCACGACGCCGCACCCTCGCCGGCGCCCGCATCGAGCGGCAGCTCGATCGTCACGGCAAACCCTCGCTCGCGGTTGCGCGCGTGGATTCGCCCGCGCTGTTCCTCGATCGACTTCTTCGCGATCGCGAGGCCGAGCCCCGTGCCGGTCGACTTCGTCGAGAAGTAGGGCTCGAAGATGCGGGGGAGCAGCTCAGGCTCGACGCCCGGCCCTTCGTCGGCGACTTCGATCGCTAGCATCCCGTCCCTCGCGTCGCACCGGAGCGTGACCGTGCTTCCCTCGGGGGACGCGTGGCGCGCGTTCTCGACGAGATTCACCACCGCTCCGCGCAGCATCCGCCGGTCGGCGACGATCGCCTGCGGTACCGCGTCGTCCACGCGCGCGTCCAGCGTCACGCCGCGGGCGCCGCCGTCACGGTACGCGGTGGCGATCTCGGCGACGAGCTCGCGGATGTCGATCACGCGCGGCGCCGCCGTGCGTACTGACGCGTAGTCGCTGAAGCCGCGCGCCGTCTCTTCGAGCGTCGCGACCTGCCGGATGATGTTGTCGACGCCCGACTTCACGGCGTCGGCGAGCCGGTCGTCGCCGCGATGGGCGAGCGTGCGGAGGTGCTCGGCCGTCAGCTGGATCGGCGTGAGCGGGTTCTTGATCTCGTGCGCGACCTGCCGCGACATCTCCGCCCAGGCGCGCAGGCGGTTCGACGCGAGGATCTCGGTCACGTCCTCGGCGACGAGCATCCGCTCGCCGGCTTCGGGGAGGTCGACCACGGTCACGCGGAACGAATGCGTCGCGCCGCCCAGCTCGAGGTCCACTTCGCGCTCGGCGAGCCCGTGAGGCACGCCGGAATCGAGGATCGTGTCGATCGCAGCGAAGCCTGCGCGGAACGGTGTGTTTCCCGCGACGCGCTCGACGCCGAAGAGCCTCGCAGCCGCGCTGTTCGAGGCGACGACACGGCGTTCGCGATCGATCACGAGCACGGCCGCGGTGAGCCGCTCGATCAGCGTGCCGAGGCGGTCGCGCTGGTAGCGAAGGTCGTCCTGCTGGCGGCGGATCGACTCGGCCATGTCGCGGAAGGTGGTGACGAGGAGCCGAAGGTCGGGATCGCCCGGAACCGTGATCTCGGGAGAGAAATCGCCGCGCGCGACGGCGCGCGCGCCTCCGACGAGCGCGTGCACGGGCCGGGTCACCGACAAGGCGGCCCGGCGTGCCACGCCGAATGCGCCGAGCGCGATGAAGATGAGCAGCAGGTAGATCGACGTGGCGAGGTCGTCGACTTTTCGCTCGATCTCCCGCGCCTGGACCAGGAACGGCAGGGCGAGCGTGTAGTGCCCTTCGCCGCGCAGGCGCATCGGGCTGTAGATCTCGACGAAGCGGACGCTCCCGGCGCTGCGGTTCGCCAGCACGACCGGCGCGTCCTCCAGAGCGATGCGCCGGTAAACGTCGCCCGGAAGCCGCGGCGACTCGGCCATCGCGGTGAACAGATCGCGGCGGCTCGAAGCCATCACCTCGTCGTCGCGGAACAGATGGAGGTCGTGCCCTACGACGCGGCCGAGCCAGACGAGAATCGAATCGTCGAGGAGCTGCTCGGGTGTCGCCTGTTCGGACTCGAGGTAGTCCTCGATCACCCGCTGCGCAGTGTTCAGGGCTGCCTGTCCGCGGTCGAGGTACTGGCTCTCGAGGCTCGCTCCCAGGTAGGTGCGCACGAATAGGACGAAGGCGAGAAGCGGAAGGGCAACCATGATGGCGACCCAGAGCGAGGTTCGCGCCTGGAACCCGAGCCCGTCGCGGAGCGACCCGCTTCGGAGCTGCTCGCGTAACTGGCGGATCGCGATGAGCGACAGGGCCAGCAGCAGCGACCAGGCGGCGACGGTGCCCGTGCGCCGCAGATGGGCGTCGGTCGTCTGCTTCTCGATCGCGAAGGCGTAGAGCAGCGGCCCGACGCGGCGGAGGTAGATGTCCGCCCTGCCGTCGCGCGAGGTCACCCAGCGATCCTCCGACGGGCCGATCTGCTCGAACAGTTTCGCGGCGGTCTGGGGAAGCTCGAACGAGGGCGTGCCGGAAATCTCGCCCGTGGCGAGGAAGATCACGGGAGACGCGGAAGCGCGAAACGCACGCGAGAGGTCGGCCGGGCGCGGCGTGGAGCGCGTCGCCAGCGCCGGGGCGACGTAAAGCTCGCGGTAGGCGTCCCTGAACGTCGCGGCAGCGGGGTCGGTGGGGTTGAGGACGTGAATGCTCCCTTTCCCGAAGCGGCTGCCGCGCGCGTCGACGTCGAACTCGAAGGTCAGCAGCTCGTGCGAAACGCTGCCGATCGTGAGCGTCTCGCTGCCGCTCGACCCCTCGCGTTTCGGCAGCTGAGGCAGGCCGACGCCGAACTGGCTGAGCAGCTCCCCGTCGGCCCCGCTGATCGTGATCACGGACGGGATGGCGATGCGCGACAGGTCCGATCGAAGCCAGAGCGCGACGGCGAGATCCGAGAGGTCAGTGGAGCCGAGCGAGGCGGGCAGGACCGATTCGAGGTTGACGACGGAGAACTCGCGATCGAGAAGATCGCGGACGCGCGCGCGCGTCTGGCCGCTCTCGCCCACGACGAGAGGCGCGTAGGAATCGGCGACGAAGCGCCGCGCCCCGGCACCTTCGTCGATCGCCAGCGGGAGGTAGACGAGCGGTGCGACGAGCAGGGCGCGAACGA
>JAMPYE010000594.1 GCA_023700825.1 Thermoanaerobaculia bacterium
CAACCTCGCCTGGCATCCTGCCGTCTCGAGACCGATCGAATCGGTGACGACGACCGAGTAGACGCCCGCGTCGCTGACGGTGATCGCCTTGCTCGTGGCGGCAAACCCGTTCGGGCCGGTCCATGCGTAGGTGTAGGGCCCCACGCCCCCGGCCGCGAAGGCCTCGAACGTCGCGCTCTGCCCGGCGCAGATCGACGCGCTGGACGGCTTCACCGAGCAGATCGGATGATCGACAAGGTCGCAGTCGAGGCTCGGTCCCGGCACCGTATTGAGATTGCACTTGGTTCCTGCCTTCGACGCCGTCAGGATCGTGCCGACGTCGTAGAGGCCGCGGAGCGTAACGCTGAATTGAATCGTCTGTCCCGGCGAGACGAGCCCGTTGTTGCCGTCCCACTTGATCCCGTAAAAACCGGTGTACTCACAGTCCGCGTTGGCGAGTGAATTGTCGAAACCCACGACGTAATTCGAAGGTGTGGCTCCGACCACGACTGCCGTCCGGCAGAGCTGAAGCGAGAAGTGGCTCAGCCCCCACGGCTGCGCGGCAGTCGGGTTCCACGTCACGCTATAAGTCCACGTGGACGTTCCGGCGGCAACGTCGTACGTCACGCCGTTGAACACCACCGTATACGGGTTGGCCTGTGCGCTGGCAGGACCCGCAGCGAAGCCGAAGGCGATCGCCACCAAAGCGATGATCGCGAACCTGAGGGCTCCGATGCTTTCGTGCGTCTTGCTGTTCATTGAATCCTCCTGTCGTACGTAGGGCCGGCATCGCCGGCCCCTCTTGTTCGGTAACTCAGTGATCCTTCTCGAGCCCGCTCATCTGCGGGAGAAACTCGAGGTATCGATCGATCGACGCCGCCACTCCAATCCGGTTCTCATGCTTCTCGATCCGGATCACCAGCCCCTGGCATCGGACCGTCCAGGGCCCCTCGGTGCCGCTGTCGATCGTGACCGAGAACTCGAAGCTGCCACCGACCGGCACGTCGAAATCCGCCGTTTCGATGTAGGCCCCCGAAGCGCTCATGTCGTGCGTCCGTCCCCGGCCGCCCTGGAGCTCGACCGGAAGTTGAACCTCGTGCCGGATTTCTCGCCGTCGATTCAATTGCACTTCTTCCTGCGATGAATGAACGCAATGTACGGAGTTCCGCCTTACGCCGACACTGGAGGATGGTAAAGCGCGGCACCCTAACCATGGTTGGGGGTGGGCTCTACCCCGAGGTACAGACTCCTCCCCATCGGAGGTAGAGACTCGCTCCCGGCGTGAAGCAGCGTCCAGCTCCACAGCATGTTCAGGCCGCCTGATGCGAACGCCCAGCGTCTCTCCCAGGGTGCACGACGCGAAAACGCGTCCGCTCAGCCCGGGAGGCGTGGAAAAGACGAGATCGGAAGGGGGGAGAACGACGCGCTATCGCTCAGCTGGAGACGACGAGAGCCGCCGCATTCGGGACTCATGTCGCCGACGCAGCGCGCCCGGCGTGATTCGTGTGACCGCGCGTTCGTCGCAGCCGTTTTGGTGAGTGCCGTTAGGCGCGCCGAGCGTGATCAAGAAGCGCGGCGACGGCCCGATGGGCCGTCGCCTGCTGATTCGGGGTCAAACCAGGACCGGCTTGTCCGCCACAGCCCTCGCGAGCACACCGACATGCTGGCAACCGTGCTCGCGCTCCTCGGCTTCGAGCTCGCGGTACAGCTTCCACTCCGGGGAGCCGACAGGGAACTTCCGTCCGGCGTCGAGGAAGAAGGCGCGGGCGCGCTTTTCGAGATGGACTGCGAGCCGGAGCAGCTCGGCGCCCGAAAGCTCCTTGAGCTCCTCGCCCGCGAAGACGGCGACCTGCGTCGGCGTCAGCTCCATGTTGAGCGGCTGGTCGGGCAGGTCGACGTGATAGCGCCGCGCGAGGGTGACCATGTGTTCCTTTTCCATCTCCGAGAGGTCGCGGAAAAGCTTCGCGAGCTCCGGGTCCTTCGCCTCGATTTCCTGCGCGCCGCGCGCATAGAACGACAGGCCCCCGAGCTCGATCTCCAGCGCGTGGCGGACCGCTTCGACCGCCATCTCGTTGTCGATCACCGTGTCGTGACCGCGGCTCAGGTGGCCGCCGCAGTACGGGCAGAGGCCGTACGGGAACGCGAATCCTTCCGACACCTTCTGGCAGGTGTCGCAGGTCCAGATCAGCATGTCGCCGCCGCAGCAGATGTGCTCGTCGTCGTCTCCTTCTTCGAACGGACGGCGGCACTTCGGGCAGGCGGCTTCGACGGCCTCCGCGACGGGTTCCGCCGCCTCGACCTCGTCACCGAGGACGACCGGCCACTCGCGCGTCTTGAGGTACTGCTCCATCGCGCGTGCCGCACGGCGTCCCGCGCCGAGCGCGAGGATGACCGTCGCGCCACCCGTGACGATGTCGCCGCCGGCGAAGACGCCCGGGATCGAGGTCGCCTGGGTCTTCGCGTCGGCGTTGATGTAGCCCTCGCCACGCACCGAAAGATCGGGTGCAGAGCGGGAGATGACCGGATTCGCGCGCGTGCCGAGCGCGTAGATGACGGTCTCGCACTCGAAGGTCTCGAGTGCGCCTTCGATCGGCACCGGGCGCCGGCGCCCCGACTTGTCGGGCTCGCCGAGCTCCATCTTCTGCACGACGAGTCCGGTGACGTTCCCTTTGTCGTCGGTCTTGATCTCGACGGGGCTCATCAGCCAGTTGAAGTTGATCCCCTCTTCCTTCGCGTGGCGCAGCTCTTCGATACGGCACGGCGCCTCGGATTCGGTTCTGCGATAGACGCAATGAACTTCTTCGGCGCCAAGGCGGCGCGAGACGCGCAGGCAGTCCATCGCGGTGTTGCCGGCGCCTAACACGACGACCCGCTTGCCGAGATTGACCGGCGTGTCCTCGAACGGGACGTGGTCGCCGCCCATCAGGTTGACGCGGGTGAGGAACTCGTTTGCGCTGTAGACCTGCCGCGCCTGCTCGCCGGGGATGCCGAGGAACGAGGGGAATCCGGCGCCGGTGCCGATGAAGACCGCGTCGTACTTCATGTCGCTCATCAGCTGCTGGATCGTGAAGGTCTTGCCGATGACCTTGTTCGTCTCGAACTTCACGCCGAGCTTCGTGAGCGCGCTGACTTCGCG
>JAMPYE010000595.1 GCA_023700825.1 Thermoanaerobaculia bacterium
AAGGGAAACACGGAGTAGTCTCGCAGGCTGGTACAGACGAGCCGAAGAGCGCAAGGTTGCTCATCGCCTCTCGCCTCTCGCCTTTTGCCCCTGAGCATAGAACGATGAAGAGACAGACAAAGAAAACCCCTCCGGCACGAACCAACATGTGGGGCGGACGCTTCGCCGCCGCGGCGGACGCACGCCTCAAGCGCTTCAACGATTCGTTCTCCTTCGACTGGAGGCTCCTCGAGGAGGACATCACCGGCTCGATCGCCTGGGCGGGCGCGCTGCGCCGTGCCGGCGTCCTCTCGCAGAACGAGGAAACGCGCGTCGCACGCGCGCTCCGCTCGATCCTCGCCGAAACTCAAGGGAAGCCGCTTCCGCTCGATGACCACGAGGACGTCCACTCCTTCGTCGAGTCCGCGCTCGCGTCGAAGGTCGGCCCGCTCGCAAAGAAGCTCCACACCGGCCGCTCGCGCAACGACCAGGTTGCGACCGACCTCCGCCTCTGGCTCGCCGACGCGGCGCTCGAGGCGACGTCGCACGTCGCGGCGCTCGCGCAGACGCTCGTCGCGCTCGCGAAGCGCGAGGCGGCGACGCCGATGCCCGGCTACACCCACCTCAAGCAGGCGGAGCCGGTGACCTTCGGCCACTGGTGCCTCGCTTACGTCGAGATGCTGTTCCGCGACGCCGACCGTCTCGTCGCCGCGTTCGCGCGGGGCGACGAATGCCCGTTAGGCAGCGGCGCCCTCGCCGGCTCTCCGGTCCAAGTCGACCGCGAGGCGGTCGCCGCGGCCCTAGGCTTCTCGCGGCCCACCGCGAACTCGCTCGACGCCGTATCCGACCGCGATTTCGCCGCCGACTACCTCTACGCCTCGACGCTGATGCTGACGCACCTGTCGAGGCTCGCAGAGGATCTGATCTTCTTCTCGTCGGACGAGGCGGGCTACGTCGAGCTTCCCGACGCGATGTCGACCGGCTCCTCGCGCATGCCGCAGAAGAAGAACCCCGACGTGCTCGAGCTCGTCCGCGGCCACGCCGCGCGCGCGATCGGTGAGACCACCGGCTTCCTCGCGCTGCTCAAGGGACTCCCGCTCGCGTACGACAAGGACCTGCAGCTCGACAAGGAGCCGCTCTTCCGGATGCGCGACACGCTGTCGGCCGCGCTGCCCGCGCTCGAGGCGCTCGTCGCCGGCCTCCAGCTGAACCGCGACCGGATGCGCGCTGCGGCGTCGAGCGACCTGCTGCTCGCGACCGCCGTCGCCGACGCGCTCGCTGCGCGCGGCGTCGCGTTCCGCGAAGCGCACGACATCGTCGGCAGGCGCATCGCCGAGGCGATCGCGAAGAAGAAGACCCTGAAGGAGCTGGGACCGGGAGGCGGGATCACCGCCGCCGACCTCGCGGCGCTCGACCCGTCGCGCTCGGTCGCGGCGAAGAAGGCGATCGGCGGCACCGCGCCTGCGAGAGTACGGCGCGCGGCCGCGGCCGCGGCGAAGCGCGCCGACGCGCTAGCAAGGCGGGTTGGGAAGGAGACACGCGAATGAGACTGCCCAGGGGCTTCACGGCATCGGGGATCCGGTCGGGGATCCGGAAGAAGCGCCCCGACCTCGCCCTGATCGTCGCAGAGAAGGGCGCGAACGCCGCGGCGATCTTCACGACGAACCGCATCGTCGCGGCTCCCGTCACGATCTCGAAGGCTTCGCTCCGCGCGAGCGGCGGCCGCGTGAAAGCCGTCGTCGTCAACGCCGGCTGCGCGAACGCCGTCACCGGCAAGGAAGGCCACGACGCCGCGAAGCGCGTCCAGTTCCGCGCCGCCGAGCTCCTCGGGTGCTCGAAGGACGAAGTGCAGCTCGCGTCGACCGGCGTCATCGGAGTGCTGCTCCCCGACGCGAAGGTGCGCGCGTTCCTCCCCGACGCCGTCGCGCGTCTCTCCTCGGGAGGGATCGACGCAGCG
Source organism: Thermoanaerobaculia bacterium (assembly GCA_023700825.1). Lineage (GTDB taxonomy): Bacteria > Acidobacteriota > Thermoanaerobaculia > Gp7-AA8 > Gp7-AA8 > JACPDH01. The sequence goes on from JAMPYE010000595.1 coordinate 1,937, forward strand.
TCACACGCGATCCTCACCACCGACGTCGGCCCGAAGGTCGCGCAGGCGAGCTTCGCCTGGAACGGCGGCCGCGCGCGCGTCGTCGGCATCGCGAAAGGCGCCGGCATGATCCACCCGAACATGGCGACGATGCTCTCGTTCATCATGACCGACGCTCCCGCGACGCCCGCGTTCCTCAAGTCGGCGCTCGTCGAGGCGGCGTCGACGAGCTTCAACGCCATCTCCGTCGACGGCGATACGTCTACCAACGACACCGTGCTGCTGATGGCCTCCGGCGCAGCCGGCGGCCCCACGATGAAAGGCGGCGCCGAGAGCGCGGCCTTTGTGAAGGCGCTGCAGCAGGTCTGCCGCGAGCTCGCATGGATGATCGTCCGCGACGGCGAAGGCGCCACGCGCGTGATGGAGATCGAGATCGACGGCGCGAAGAGCGACCGCGAGGCGAAGCTCGCCGCGCACGCGATCGTGACCTCGCCGCTCGTCAAGACTGCGCTCCACGGCGGCGACCCGAACTGGGGACGCATCCTCGCAGCCGTCGGACGCAGCGGCGCCCGCTTCAACCCGAAGCAGGTGGCGCTCCGACTCGGCCCGATCACCCTCGTCAAAGACGGCCAGCCGTGCGCCTACAAAGAGAAGGACGCCGCGAAGGTCGTCTCCCGCGAGCGCGTCCCCGTCCTCGTCACCCTCGGCAACGGCCCCGGCAAAGCCGTGCTCATGTCGTGCGACCTGGGACACGATTACGTCTCGCTCAACGCGGATTATCGGAGTTAGGCGGAAGGCGAGAGGCGAAAGGCGATAAGCAGGCCAACGGCCAGAGGCCAGAGGCCAAAGCAGGCAAAGGCAGGCAATCCGCCAGAGGCCGGAGCATTCGGTCGCATGATGAGCCAACGGATGGGCGTCGCGTAGCGACGGCCGATCTTAGCCCCCGGTGGCCGAGCCCCGCGGAGCGGGGCCGGCCACCGGGGGGTACGACGTGCAATTTGAATGTCGCGCCGCGTAGCGGCGCCCAGATCGCGACGAGGTCCGACGACATCCGACAGGGCGACGACTCACGACGTCGTCGATCCAACCCACGTCTCCGGCGCCGCTACGCGGCGCGCGTGCTTGGAAATGCGCCGGTCCCCCGGTCCCGCTCCGCGGGACCGGGGGCTAAGCTCGGCCGTCCCGCGAAGCGGGACGCG
>JAMPYE010000596.1 GCA_023700825.1 Thermoanaerobaculia bacterium
AATTCCGCCGCGCGGCGGCGCTCAAGCCCAACCCTGCAACTCCCGCATCGCGATCGTCGCCATCGCCTCGATCCAGCGCGGGCGGTCGTTCAGGCACGGGACGAGCGTCAGTGACTCGCCACCGCCGTGGCGGAACTGCTCCTCGCCAAGGTTGCCGATCTCGTCGATCGTCTCGAGGCAGTCGGTCGTGAAGCCGGGGCAGAGTGCCAGTACGCGCTTCACGCCGGTCTGCCCGAGGCCGAGCAGCGTTTCGTCGGTGTAGGGCTGCAGCCACGGCTCGCGGCCGAAGCGCGACTGGTAGGTCATCAGGTAGTCGGAGTCTTTCCACCGCATCGCCTCCGCGAGCGCGCGCGCCGTCGCCTCGCAGTGCTGCGGATACGGGTCGCCGAGACGCGCATAGCGCTGCGGGATGCCGTGAAACGAGACGAGCACCTTGTCGGGTGGAATCGCCATCGCGTTCTGCGCTTCCCACACGGACTCGGCGAGCGCCTCGATGTGCAACGGATCGTCGAAGTACGGCGGCACGACGCGGAGCGCCGGGACGAAGCGCCTCTTCTGCAGATCCTGGAAAACCGCGTCGTAGGTCGATCCCGTCGTCGCGGCCGAGTACTGCGGGTACATCGGAAAGAGGAGGATCCGCTCGGCGCCCCACTCGACGAGCCTGTCGATCGCGGCAGAGGTCGACGGATTGCCGTACCGCATCGCCACCTCGACGCGCACCGAGCCTCCGAGGTCCGCGGCAAGCGAGTCTTCGAGCAGCGCCGCCTTCTTCTTCGTCAGCACGAGAAGCGGAGAGCCCTCGGGCGTCCAGATCTTCCGGTAGAGCGCCGCCGATTTCGCGGGGCGCGTCTGCAGGATGATCCCGTAGAGGATCAGCTTCCACAGCAAGGGGTTCAGGTCGACGACGCGCCGGTCGCTGAGGAACTCGGCAAGGTAGCGCCGGACCGCAGGCGTGGTCGGGGCGTCGGGGGTTCCGAGCTGGGCGAGCAGAATGCCGATCTTCGGGCGCATGTCGGAGGACATTATCGACGGGAGAGGCGAAAGGCGAGAGACGAAAGGCGATGAGCAGGCCCAAAGACTCCATGTGGAGTGCGGAAGCGAAGCTTCCGCCCTTCCTTGCCGAAGCGGAGCTTCGGCTCGTGACGCGCGAGCTGATCGAGGGAGCGGAAGCTGCGGCTTCCGCCCAGGAAGGGCGAAAGCTCCGCTTTCGCACTCCACATGACGAATCGCCCCTGCAGCCCTTCAGCCTGCTCATCGTCCCTCGCCTCTCGCCTTTCGCCTGTTTTCCCGCAATTGTGACAATCCGCACTACCCTTTTCCCCTCCGAAAAGGCAGAGTAGCGCCCGGGAGCGACCGGGAAATCGACACACCCGGGCTCCGGAAGCGAGACCTCACCCGACATGTCTTCAGAGCGATTCAGGAATGCCCTCAAAGGGGTGCCGCAGGCTACCCCTCCAATCTGGATGATGCGCCAGGCAGGCCGGTATCACCGGCACTACCAGGAGCTCCGCAAGAAGCACTCGTTCGTCGATCTCTGCCGGGTCCCCGAGCTCGCCGCCGAAGCCGCGCGCGGCCCCGTCGCCGATTTCGACTTCGACCTCGCGATTCTCTTCAGCGACCTGCTCTTCCCGCTCGAGGCGTTGGGGCTCGCGCTGACGTACGAAGACTCGGGGCCGAAGCTCGAGCCGAAGCTCGACGCTTCGCAGCTTTCGAAATTCCGACGCCTTGAAGACGCGATCCCGCGCCTCGAGTTCCAGCGCGAGGCGATGCGCCTGACGCGCGCCGCCCTTCCGGCCGACAAGAGCCTCATCGGCTTCGTCGGCGGCCCCTGGACCCTCTTCGTCTACGCCGTCGAGGGAAGCCACCAGGGCTCGCTCCGCAAGTCCAAGGCCGATCCGGCGCTCTACCGCGCCTTTGCCGACCGGATGGTGCCGGTGCTCATCGAGAACATCCGCCTGCAGCTCGACGGCGGCGCCGAAGTCGTGATGATCCTCGACACCGCCGCGGGCGAGCCGTCGCCCGACTGGTTCCGTCGTGAGCTGCTGGGTGATCTGCTCCCGCTCGCGAAGGCCTTCCCGAGCCGCGTCGGCTACTACTCGAAGGGCTCTCAGCCGGCGCACCTTCGCGACCCGCGCCTCGCGGAGACCCCGTTTGCGGGAATGGGCGTCGACTGGCGCTGGGACATGACCGAGGCGTTCGGCATGTTCGGCTCTCGGGGCTTCGTCCAGGGAAATTTCGACCCGACGCTCCTCTTTCTCTCTCCTGACGCCTTCGCCGACGCGCTGAAGCGTTGGCTCGAGCCGCTCGCGGCTCTCACGCCGGCCGAGCGTCGCGGCTGGGTCTGCGGGCTGGGGCACGGGCTCCTGCCGGCGACTCCGGAAGAAAACGTGCGGACTTTCGTTCGTATCGTTCGAGAGATGTTTCACTGACCCCGAATCGAGTGCCCTGATGACCGAGAAGACCGTGAACCTGTTTGAGAAGTACGACGTGCCTGTGCCCAGGTACACGAGCTACCCGACCGTCCCCTACTGGACTGACGACCCGACGACCGAGCAGTGGCTTGCCGAGCTGCGAAAAGCTGCGCAGAAGCCCGACTGCCGCTGGTCGATGTATATCCACATCCCCTTCTGCGAGTCGCTCTGCACCTTCTGCGGCTGCAACAACGTCATCACGCAGGACCACCGCCGCGAGGAGCCGTACGTCAAGCGTGTGCTTGCGGAGCTGGAGATGTACCTCGCCGCGGTCCCCGAGCTCGCCCAGCGCTCGTTCCGCCAGCTTCACCTCGGCGGGGGCACGCCGACCTTTCTCGCGCCCGAAAGCCTCGCCGCGCTGCTCGAGCCGATCGCGAGCCGCTTCGGGACGCGCGCCGACGAATTCGACGCCTCGGTCGAAGTGAACCCGCGCGTCACCACGCGCCAGCATCTCGAGACGCTCTTCGCGAACGGCTTCACCCGCGTGTCGATGGGAGTGCAGGACTTCGACGCGGAAGTGCAGTACCTGGTCAACCGCGTGCAACCGTACGAAGTGACCGAAGAGCTGACCCGCGACGCGCGCGAAATCGGCTACACCTCGGTCAACTACGACCTCATCTACGGACTGCCGAAGCAGAGCGC
>JAMPYE010000597.1 GCA_023700825.1 Thermoanaerobaculia bacterium
CGCCGAAGGCGACCTGTGAATTCCGGGTTGGTGCATCGCCAGGGCGGCGCTTCGCGCCGCGCGCAGGCAGGAGTGCCTGCGCCACATACGCTTCAATCCTGCCAGGCTCCGCATCCACCCTTCCAAGCCTCCCGTTCATCCTGCGCGGTCGCGCGTATATCATCGCCATCAAATGACGATCGAACTCGACTTCACCCACGATCCCTCGCGCCGCTCGTTCGTCGACGCTGCGAACGACCCGACGTCCGATTTCCCAATTCAGAATCTCCCGCTCGGCGTCTTCCTTCGCGGCGTCGAGCGGCATGTCGGCATCGCGATCGGCGACCGGATCTTCGACGTGACCGCAGCGGCCGGCCTGTTCGACGGCCCGGTCGCGACGGCAGTCTCGACCGGCTCGCTCAACGCGTTCATGGCGATGGGACGGCCCGCGGCCCGCGCTCTCCGCCAGCGCGCGAGCGAGTTGCTCGTTCGCGAGAGCGAGCTTCGATCGCAGGTCGAGCCACACCTCGTCTCGAGGCACGACGCGACGATGCTGCTGCCCGCGACGATCGGCGACTACACCGATTTCTACGCCTCGGTGCATCACGCGACGAACGTCGGCAGCATGTTCCGTCCCGACGCCCCTCTGCTCCCCAACTACAAGTGGGTTCCGATCGGCTATCACGGCCGCGCGTCCTCGATCGTCCCGAGCGGCACGCCGATCCGCAGGCCGTCGGGGCAGACGAAGGAGGAGCAGCGCCCGGCGCCGCAGTTCGGGCCGTCGAAGCGGCTCGACTACGAGCTCGAGGTCGGCTGCTTCGTCGCTGGACGCAACGCGCTGGGAGAGACGCTGCCGATCGACGACGCCGACGATCGCATCTTCGGCCTCTGTCTTCTCAACGACTGGTCGGCGCGCGACATCCAGGCATGGGAGTACCAGCCGCTCGGGCCGTTTCTCGCGAAGAACTTCGCGACGTCGGTCTCGCCGTGGGTCGTCACCCTCGACGCGCTCGCGCCGTTTCGCGCGCCGCTGGCGCCTCGCGCCGAAGGCGACCCTCAGCCGCTTCCCTATCTCGACGCTGCAGGCGACCGCGCCGCGGGTGGCTTCGACGTGACGCTCGAGGTCGCGATCTGTTCGCGAAGGATGAGAGAGTCCGACATGCCTCCGTGGGTCGTCAGCCGCGGGTCGCTGCTCGACGTCTATTGGAGCTTCGCGCAGATGCTCGCGCACCACGCGAGCGGCGGCTGCAACCTCGAGCCGGGCGATCTCATCGGCAGCGGCACGGTCTCCGGCGCGGCGAAAGACTCACGCGGATGCATGCTCGAGCTCACCTGGCGCGGCAGCGAGCCGATCTCCCTGCTCTCGGGCGAACAGCGCAGGTTCCTCGAAGACTTCGACGAGGTCATCCTCCGCGGCTGGTGCGAGCGCGAAGGCTACGCGAGGATCGGATTCGGGGAGTGCGTCGGCGAGGTGCTGCCGGCGACGTAGTTCACGGCAGCTTGCTCGCCGAAGGCGGGAGGCGAAAGGCGAGAGGCGATAAGCAGGCGAAGCGCCGAAGCTTCGCTTCGGCAAGGAAGAGCGAAAGCTTCGCTTTCGCTCTCCACATGAGCCCCTTCCTGCTCATCGCCTCTCGCCTCTCGCCTTTCGCCTGCCGTCAGTTAGATCCTCTCCGGCTCCGCGACCGTCCGCTCTCCACCAGCGTTGCCGGTGTTGAGCGTCGAGGCCGGCTCGAACAGGAGGACCGACACTTCGTCGTCGGCCACGGGGCGGTGTTCGACGCCGCGCGGCACGACGATGAACTCGCCCTCGCCGAGCGGCACGCTCCTGTCGCGGAACTCCATCACGAACTTCCCTTCCACGACGAGGAACATCTCATCCTCGTTCTCGTGATGGTGCCAGACGAACTCACGCTGGAACTTCACGAGTTTCACGTGCTGGCCGTTGAGCTCCGCGACGATCTTCGGGTCCCAGTGCGTCGAGAAGGACGCCAGCTTCTCGGCGAGGTTGACCTTCTCCATCGCGATCACTTCACCGTCGGAATCTGCACCGAGGGCCTGGTCGTCGGCGTCGGATACTCGCGCCGGTCGCCCAGCTCGGCGAAGGGCACTTCCCACACCGCGATCCGCTGATCGCCGACGAACGCGGGGATGTCGAGCTTCTTCCGTTCCGTGCCTTTGCCCGGCACGCGCACCATCGCGTCCTCCGGGTTCTTGAGGACCACGGCGGTTCCGCGGATCAAGAGTCCCGGAAGCATGACGTCGCCGCTGCCCGGAATCTGCCGGAGCTTCAGTTGCGCGTCGGGCCTGCCCGGGGGCTGGAAGTTGATGATCGAGTCGCCGGGCGGCACGTCGAGCATGATGAACGCGCCCGTCTCGGCCATGGCTCCCGACACGTAGGTCACCCCTTCGACGGAGATCGCCGTGTCGCGAAACATCGCGTACTTCTGCTGGAGCGCGACGACCGGATCGGCGACCATCATCATGTCGCTCGGAGGGAGCTCGATGTCGGCGATCCATCCGCGCACGCTCACCGGCGACTTCCCCGGCCCGCTTTCAGCGCCGGGCCTGGGCTCCGAGCAGCCGGCTAGGGACAGAAGAACCACGATCGGGAGCAGCAGTCGCAAGCCAGACGGTTTCATCAGCATCAACCTCCGCGGACGGCGTCGCGTGAACCGCGCCGGCCGCGCCAACCCCTATAATAGCCTCGCACCTTCGGCCGGGAGCGAACAAGAACGTCAAACATCCAGATGCACGAACCGAGCGGCTCATCATTCGACTACGCGAACGTGATCTTTTCCGTGCTGCAGGACTGCGAGCACAGGAGACGGAGCTACACCGAGGAGAGCGTCCACGCCGGGTTGATGGAGTGCGCGAACGAGAAGCTCGCGCGCGTGAGGACGAGCTACCTCGACGGCATGGGCTCGAAGAGCTACTGGCGCGACCTGGAGAAGGAAGTGCTGCAGACGGTGATGCCGCAGTACATCGCGGCGGCCGCGGAGCAGAACAAGCGCGAGAGGACCGGCTACGGCGTCTTCCGAGGCGGCGACATCGCGGCGCGCGTGCTGTTCACCCTGCTGGGGCTCGTCATCGGCGCGGCCATCCTCGCGATCCCGTTCATCCCCATCTTC
>JAMPYE010000598.1 GCA_023700825.1 Thermoanaerobaculia bacterium
AGTCGTCGAACGTACACCGCAGATCGCTGGCGCACGTCTGGGCGTCGAGAGTCGGCCCGACCGCAAGGGTGAGGAGTAGAAGCGCAGTGAGTACGGCGAAGTTCCTGAGTCGATGGGTCATGGTCATGTGCTCGGGCTCTAAGGACGATTCTTGCTGCCCCTGGAAATAATAAAGGGAGCCGGGATACCCCGGCTCCCCATTTTCAAGCATGCATTAACGGTATTACGGGATGAGGATGACGTCGCCACCGACGCAGAGGTTGTTGAGCGCCGTCGCGTTCGCGCCGTAGCTGAAGCGTCCCTCCGAGCTGCCGATCGCGACAACCCATGACTGCGCCAGCGGGATGTTCGGATTCTGGCTACCCAGCACAGCCGTGTTGAGGTTCAGGTAGATCCAGCCGGACTCGGCAGGCGTGAAGATCGGATCGACTCCGACCGCGACGCGCTGCGCTTCCGCGGGGAACGGCGTGCCCTCGTCGATCGAGCACGGGGACACCGTGCAGCCCGGCGCCTGGTAGGGATTCTCTTCTTCGTCGAACGCGATGACGTTGTTCGAAGCCAGCGGGAACCACGGCGGACGCGCGTTGCAGGCGAAGGTTCCCTGCGCGCGCGTCGAGTCGCGCCAGACGATCAGATCCGTGCCGGCGCTGGCTGCGCCGCCAGTGTTGTAGCGGACGCCCCACATCGAAGGCAGCGGCTCGCGCTGATCGATGCCGGTCCAGCCAACGTAACGGCCGTAGAACGTGTAGTCGCCCGCCACGAACGGCCCGTAGGCCGCCGGGCCGCCGGAGAAGCTCCGGCTCGACGACTCGATGCTCACCATCGACTCGCCCTGCGCGAAGTTCTGCGAGGGATTCACGTACTGGTAGTCGCCGAAGAGGATGTTGCGCGTGTCGGCGATTCCACCGGCGAAGTAACCGGCATCACCGGGGAACAGGAGCGAGCACTGCGTGACGCTGTCCAGCGTCGCGTAGCCGCGCGCGATGTTGTCGCCGAACACCTGGCCGGCGCATCCGCCGAGCAGCGGCGAGAACGTGCCCGTCAGCGCGGCCTGCATGTGCGTGGTGTAGATCGAGCCGATCGAGCCGACCGGGAAGGCTTCCACGCAGGGGCCGGTCGAGCCGGGGAAGTTGATGTCCTGCGAGAGCGGGCCCTGCGGGCTGATCGTGTCCGTCGTGTCGGCGCCGTCATCCGCCGTGCGCGGGAACACGCCGTTCACGATGATGTCGCGCAGGTTGATGACCTGCGTGTCGTACCCAGTCAGGTAGACGTCGAAGTCGAGGACCGGGACCGAAAGATCGCTCCAGAGGACCACGTGAAAGACGGCCGCGGACGCCGACGCGTTCGTGACCGAGAACAGGGTCGTGATCCCGTTCGGGTCCTGCAGATCGACTTCAAAGTAGGGAAGCAGCAACGTCGCTGCCGGTACCGGATCTGCCGCACACAGTTCCGCCATTGCGGTGGAACCTGCAGTCAGACACACGATCGCCAGCAACGCGAGCGTCAGTTTGCGCATGAGAAATCCTCCTCGCCTCAGTCCAGAATTTCGAGAGATTGTAGATGGCCGCAAGTCAGCTTCAGCCTTCGACCGCGAAGTATATGCGAGTCCGGCGAGATTGCGTCTATCTCGTGCGGGCGGCAAGCGAACTCGCCTCGATTCGCGGGAGTGTCCACCTCGGGACGCATACCGCGACGTCGAACGTTCCGCCGCTGGTCGCGCCGGGCGCAGAGTTGCAGTCAAGCTGCCCGGCGACCGCATCGTTCCAGGGGTAGGCAAGGCCTCCGGCTCCGCTCAGCTCTGCCTGCATCGTTCGACCCGCGCAGCCCGGCAACGGCCGGAGGCCTTCGCTACTATGGCGCGACCGTAGCACTGCGACGGAGACGCCTGCCTCAGCCGCGCAGCTCGGCGTAGAAATCGAGCAGCACGCCGCCGAGCGTCTCCCGGTCGAGCTCCCGCTCGACGAGCGCGCGCGCCGTGCCCGCCAGCCGCGCACGAAGCGAGAGGTCGCCCTCCACGCGCACGAGAGCCTCGGCGAAGTCGTCGGCCCCGTCGGCGATCGCGAGCTCGCGGTCGTGCACGACGCCGAGCCCATCGGCTCCGCGCGTCGTCGACACCACGGGAACGCCGAGCGCCATCGCCTCGGCAATCTTCACGCGCATGCCGCTTCCCGACAGTAGTGGCACGGCCATCACTCCGCCCGTCGTCATGAAGTCCCGCGCGTCGGGCACCTGGCCGACGAAGCGAATGCCCGCCGCCTCGATGCGCGCTGCGAGACCTTCGGGCGCGTTGCTTCCCGCGGCGATGACGGCGGTCGCAGGCGCGAGACGCGTGAGGCGCGGCATCACCTCCGCCGCGAACCAGAGCAACGCCTCGACGTTAGGCCGATAGTCGAGTGAGCCCAGGAGGAAGACTCCCCGAGCCTCCCTCGGCGCGAAGCCGCACGCCCCGGTATCGATGCCGACCGGGATCACGATGCCCGCCTTGCCGCAGCCCATGCGCCGGAACTCGTCGAGATCGGCGCGGCTGATCGCCACGACCGCGTCGCTCTGGCCGTTCGCTGCGTGCTCGTGCGCGCGCAGCTGGGACGCGACGCGGCGCATCGCGAGCCTCGCCCAGGGCCACCGCGCGCCTCGGGCGAGCGTCTCCCAGATCAAGTGCTCGACGTTCTGCGAGCGCATTGCGACGAGCGTGCGTGGGTCGCCCGCACGGGCCGCGTCGATGCAGCCCGACAGCATCGGCCCCTCGATCTGCACGACGTCGACGTCGCCTCGCGCGACCCGCTCGCGCACGCGCCTCTCCAGCTCGGCGGAGCGGAAGCGGGAGGCGATGACGCTCTTGCGCCCCGCCAGCCCGGCCGCGACGCGCACCGAGGAGACCGACGTGTCGTGCGGGACCGCCGTGAGCGGCAGCTCGCCGCGCCGGTCGGGAATCGCGCGCGCATTGCTCCGGTGCTTGCGCGGGTCGAGCGCGATCATCTCGACCTCGGCGCCCGCGTCGCGCAGGCCGAGCGCGATCGCGTTGATGGCGACGCGGCCGCCGTCGAGCGGAGGCCACGGCACGCGCGGCGCGACGACCAGTACTTTCATGCGAAGAGAGTCGTGG
>JAMPYE010000599.1 GCA_023700825.1 Thermoanaerobaculia bacterium
CCGGCAGCCGAGCCCGATCCCGCGGTGGAAGCAGCGCTGCGCGACGGGACGCTGATCTCCATCACGCGAAGGCATGGCAGCGTTCTCGTCGGCCGGGAAATCGTCGACTGCCTCCTCCCTTCGCGCATGGCGGCGACGCAGCAGACCGACATTTCCGTGGGCGACCGCGTTCGCTGGTGGGAAAAGGAGGACGGCAGCCGCTGGATTCACTCGGTGCTTCCGCGGACGACGTTCCTCGCGCGTCCCGACCCGCACTACGCGCATCTGCAGCGGGTCATCGCGGCGAACATCGACGTCGTCGTGAACGTGGTCTCGGTGAAGTTCCCCCCACTGAGGCCGCGGCTCATCGACCGATACCTCATCGCGATCATGCAGGGCGGAGCGCAGCCGTTGATCTGCGTGAACAAGGCCGACCTGCTCGAGGGGGACGAGCTCCGCGAGGAGCTCGCCTGCCTCGACGCCTACTCGGAGTTCGGCGTCGACGCGATCCTCTGCTCTACGAAGACGGGGCAGGGGATCGACGAGCTGATGGAGCGGCTGCGAGGCCGCTGCTCGGTGTTCGTCGGGCACAGCGGCGTCGGCAAGTCGACGATCCTCCAGGCGATCGTGGCGCGCGAGAAGAACACGGGCATCGACGTCGCGATGATCAAGACCGGCGCGATCTCGGAGGCTCATGGCACCGGAACGCACACGACGCGCCTCGCTGCGCTCTACGACCTCGGCGGGGGAACGTCGATCATCGACACGCCGGGCATCCGCGAGTTCGGCCTATGGGCCCTCGATGTCGAGACGCTCAAGTCGTACTTCCCCGAGTTCGACGAGCTGGCTGTCGACTGCAAGTTCAACGACTGCAGCCACACGCACGAGCCCGACTGCGCCGTCAAGGACGCAGTCGAGGCCGAAGAAATGTCCGAGGCGCGCTTCGATACCTACCTCAGATTGATGGAAGAGCTTCAGGAGCAGGGGAAGTGATTCGTTTCGATTCACCGGCAGCGCGTCGCGCCTTCGGGCGCGGCGCGTTGCTGCTCCTCGTCGTGCTCGTCGCCGGATGCTTCGGGGACGAGGACAAGGGGAAGATTCCGATCGGCCTTACGCACGACGACCTCGTCGTGACGGAGCAACCGCTCGAGGCGGCGCTCGCCGCCTCGCCCGTGCGGGAGGCGACGCGCTCCGGGAAGGACGACGGTGCGACGGGCTGGGATCACCGGTTCGAGGAACAGGTCGACCCTCCGAAGGACGGCGTGGTGAAGCGGCGCTTTCGCGTGACGATCGCAAATCGCTCCGACAAGGTCCGGGTGGTCCGACTCGAGCTTCTCTACCTGACGGCGGAGACGCGCGAGCGAGCGCGGAGCCGTGCACTTCGCCTCGTCGTGGTGCCACCCTTCACCCAGAAGACGGTTTCGGGCTACACGCAGTTCCTGGCAGAGCGGAAGTTGGTTGCGGAGTTGAGCGCGGCGGAAATCGTGCCCGAGTAGCCGCGCTCAGGGCTGTGATGCGACAGGGCGGATCTCCCGCGCGGAGAGTCGCGAGAACCGGAAGAAGAGCAGGATCGCCACCGCGATCAGTCCCGCGCAGAGCCCCCACCAGAGTCCGGTGACTCCCATGCCACGGTGGAAGCCGAGATACCAGGCCACCGGCATGCCGACGAACCAATGCCCGAAGAGGTTGGCGAGGAACGAGAACCGCGTGTCGGCCGCACCCCGCAGCACGCCCGCGCCGACAGCCTGGATCCCGTCGAACACCTGGAAAAGCGCCGCGATCAGGATGACCGGCACGGTTGCCGCGATGACGGCCGTCTCGGAGCTCACCAGGCCGGCAACCTGGGCGGGGAAGAAAGCGAACACCAGTGAGAAGACCGACATCACGAGCGCGCCGCCCGAGAACGCGGTCAAGCCCGCGACGCGCGTTCTCCTCTGATCGCGCGCACCGACCGCGAGCCCTACGCGAACCGACCCCGCAGCTCCGACCCCGACCGCAAACGTGAAGGTGAACGACGCGACGGCGATCGTCACCTGGTGCGCCGCGAGGGCGTACTTCCCGAGACTTCCGGCGACCAGCCCGACAAGCGCGAAGATGCCCACCTCCGCCGCGAATTGAAATCCGACCGGAACGCCGACGCGGAACGCGCGGCGGAAGTCCTCGGGGATGAACCGCCTCAGCGAGCCCTCGTGATCCGGCAGGCTTACCGAGGGAATCGCGGCGGCGATGATCCCGAGCTGGATGACGCTGCAGAGAACCGTCGCGACTGCCGCGCCGGTCACGCCGAATGCCGGTATCGCGCGAAGCGGCCCAGTCCAGACGGGAAGCACGCTGCCGCCGAAGACGAAGACGATATCGAACGCGAGATTTGCCACGTTCGCGATGACGATCGACACGACCATCGGCCGGGTGATGTTTTTCCCCTGCAGGTACGAGCGAACGACGACGAAGAGCAGCAGCGGGATCAAGCTGAACGTACGAACCCACGTGTAGTCGTACGCGAGCTCGACGACCTCCGGCACGATGCGAAAAAGGGGCAGGAGCCGGGTGGAAAGGAACAGCGGCACCGTGAGCACGCCGCCGACGACGAGCGCGAGGTAGACGCCCTGCCAGAGAATCCGTCGCGCGCGAAGCGGGTCCGACGCTCCGACCGCCTGCGACACGAGCGGGTCGATGCCCATCACGACGCCTGTTGCGAACATGGCGACGAGCCAGAAGAGGGAGTTGCCGACGCCGACGGCTCCGATTTCGGCCGCTCCCAGCCGTCCGACGACTGCGGTGTCGACCACGCCCATCAGCGTTTGCCCCACCTGTGCGAGCGCGATCGGCACTGCCAGCGTGAGCAGCGCGCGGAGCTCGAGCCTGTATTCGGCGAGGGTCATGGAGGGGGAATGATACGGGTACGAATCGAGAATTTGGAATTGAGAATCGAATGCTGAGAATTGCGAGATGCGGGAGGCGCGCACGCTCGCGAGTCAGTTGAAGCGTGCAGCTGAGCTGACGATCAAGTCTCGTTACGCAACCGGCGAAACGGCCCTCTCTCGATTCTCAATTCTGAATCATCAACTCGCCGTCCCGGCGCCAAGTTCGATGCCCTTCCTTTCGTCGACAGATCGGAAGAG
>JAMPYE010000600.1 GCA_023700825.1 Thermoanaerobaculia bacterium
GCCTCGGCAGCTGCCGACTCCGGCGTCGCAAACTCCTTCGAGAGCGAGCGCAATGCGACGAGCTCTCGCGGATCGAGTTGAACCGCCATCTGGACCCTCCCCGTTTGTCCTGGATCGGCAACAGAATACGACGGGATCGGTCACGGGAGCATGTGTCGTTCTCTCTCGTGACCCGTCTGCGCGACGCCATCGAGCGGGAGGACGAGCTCCGGACGTCAGCCGCGCCTCTGGCTCACGAACTCACGAAAGCGCGACAGCAAACGCTTCATGATCGAAGACCGGGGCGTCTCCGCCTTCATCCTCGCGACGGCCTCGCCGGGCGCTGCCCCTGCCCCTTCGGTCTCCTCACGCATGTAGTGGAGGTGGTCCATCGCGAAAAGATAGAGGTCGGTCTCGGTTCGTCCGGGAAACTGGCCGAGAATCGCGCTCTCGCGGATGACCGCGACCATCGGGTCGTACACACGCGCGCGCCATGAATCGATCGCTTCGCACCACTCCGGCTCACGGCCGAGCTCGACTCCGCGGTAATAGCGATGGACGCTGATGTGGTCGAGCAGCTTCGAATACCCTTCCGGAGCCGAGACGCGGAATTGCTCGGCGTCGTCGCGCGAGAGGCACGTCGACTCCACGAAGTCCTCGAAGCCGCTGCGGAGGATCACGTCCCCGATCGAGTCGCCGGGCCCGAATGTTACGTCGGAGACGAACTCGCGAACGTGCGCTTCGATTGCAGGCGAGCCTATCGATTGCGCGACCGAGACGCGGTGGTGCCCGTCGACGACGAAGTAGACGTCGCCCACGCGGTAGAGCTCGACCGGAGGAAACCCCTCGGGACCTTCCGCGAGACCGCGAACGTCGTCCCAGCGCCCGCGGAGCGAGTCGGTGCGCGGGAAGAAGTAGCGGTTGAATTCCCGCTCGCGACCGAGCGTGCCGACAATCGACTCGAGCGGCACGTCGTGCATTCCGCGATCGACCACGTGGCGAAGGCCGAGACGCTCGCGGACCTCCTCGAACGAAAGGAGATCGGCCGGCTCGCCCCGGATCCCGGAGATCAGGTCCTGAAGAAACGCCCTCCAGCGGGCTTCACTGAATTCGGGCATATCGTGCAGGGCATCCGACGACGCCCCGCGAACGTTAGAATACCCGAGATGTACGGCCTGTATGACTCACGGGGATCCGGCGTCGAGTCTCCGTGAATTGTCAGAGTCGAGGAGGCCTCCCGATGCGCGCCAGTTCTCTCGCAACCCGTGTCGCTGCCATGCTCTCTCTTTCCCTCGTCGTGACGTCGTGTGCGACGGCGCCCGTGGCGGAAGCGGCGAGGCTCCGCCCCGTTCGCCCCGGCCCGCAGGGGCCGCAGCAGTGGACGCACGAGTGGTCGCGCGGCGCGGTCTTTTACCAGATCTTCGTCCGCAGCTTCCAGGACTCGAACGGCGACGGCATCGGCGACATCAACGGCCTCATCTCCAGGCTCGACTACCTGAACGACGGCGATCCGGCGACGACTACCGACCTTGGCATCGAGGGGATCTGGCTCATGCCGATGTTCGAATCGCCGAGCTACCACGGCTACGACACGGTCGACTACGACACGATCGAGCGCGACTACGGGACGAACGAGGACTTCGCTCGGCTGATCGAGGAAGCGCACGCGCGGGGAATCCGGATCATCGTCGACCTCGTCGTGAACCACTCCAGCTCGCAGCATCCCTGGTTCGTCGACTCGGCCTCTTCGGTGACCTCGGCAAAGCGCGACTGGTATGTCTGGTCGGCGACGAACCCCGGGTGGGTCCAGCCGTGGGGCGGCAACTCCGGCACCTGGCACGAGAAGAACGGCGCGTTCTATTACGGCGTCTTCTGGGGCGGCATGCCCGACCTCAACTACAAGAGCGCGGAAGTCCGCGCCGAGATGAACCGGATCGCCGGCAAGTGGCTTCGCGCCGGGCTCGACGGCTACAGGCTCGACGCCACGCGCTACCTCGTCGAGACGGGCGGAGGCCGGGGCCAGTCGGACACGAGCGAGACGCACGCGGCGCTCAAGGAGCTCTCGAGTGTCGTCCGGAGCGTGAAGCCCGACGCCACGCTCGTCGCGGAGAACTGGACCGAGACGCCGATCATCGCGACCTACTTCGGCTCGACCTCCGAGATCGCCTGGGGCGACGAGATGCCGATGAACTTCAACTTCCCGCTCGCGTCGGCGATCATCTCGTCGGTCCAGAGCGGGAACGGCGCGACGATCACGAAGAAACTCGTCGAGGTCGGGCAGCTCTATCCGCGCGGCGTCAACGACGCGCCGTTCCTGACGAATCACGACCAGGTGCGCATCGCGACCGTCGTCGGAAACGACCAGGGGCAGCTTCGCAACGCCGCCGCGATCCTTCTCACCCTCCCCGGCGCGCCGTTCATCTACTACGGCGAGGAGCTCGGCCTGCTGAACGGCCCGACGTCGGGCGACGAGTCGAAGCGCACGCCGATGCCGTGGGATGCGACGGGCGGCGGCGGCTTCACGACCGGAACGCCCTGGTTCCAGTTCGCTCCGGGCAAGGAGACGACGAACGTCGCGCGGCAGACGAACGAAGCGTCGTCGCTGCTGTCGCGGTATCGCGAGCTGATCGGAGCGCGAAAGGCGTCGGTGGCGTTGCGGAAGGGAACGATCACGCCACTCAACACGACGGCGGCGGGAGCTTCGTACGTCGCATGGACCTCGACCTCCGAGGGCGAGACGGTGCTGGTGGTCCACAACGTCACCGGCAACTTCATTGTTACGGGCCCGCTCAACGTGCCCGGAACAACGATGGAAAAGGTCTGGTCGGACGCGAACACGAGCACGCCGTCGAAAGGCCAGACGGGCTGGACCGTGAGCCTCCCCCCACGCTCGAGCGGGGTATGGCGGGTGAAGTAGGAGCCCGAGGCGAAAGGCGAGAGGCGAAAGGCGACAAGCACCCACCGGAGTACATTCTCAGCCGCTTCTCAAGTGACCTGCCCCGAGGTACGGGGTGTTCGCCTCAGGCCTCACGCCTCTCGCCGCTCGCCTCGGGCCTTTCCCCTTTCGCCTTTCGCCTTTCGCCTCTCGCCTTTCGTTTTCGTCACCCCCACCACCCCCAC
>JAMPYE010000601.1 GCA_023700825.1 Thermoanaerobaculia bacterium
CGTCGGCGGCGTGAAGCTGAACCTCGGAGACGCGGCGGCCGTTCGCTCGGCGGCGGAAGAGTTCGTCTCGAAATTCGGCGACGGCCTGTCGGGAATCGTCGTGCAGAAGATGATCACGTCGGGCCCCGAAGTGATGATCGGCGCCGTGCGCGACCCGACCTTCGGCCACCTGATCATGTACGGCGCGGGCGGAACGCTCGTCGAGCTGCTCAACGACGTCGCGTTCCGCATCCACCCCGTCACCGACGTCGACGCGGCGGACATGCTCGAAGAGGTTCGCAGCACGAAGCTGCTGCACGGCTATCGCGGGAGCTCACCCGCCGACATCGCGGCGGTGGAGGACGCGATCCTTCGATTGTCGACGTTGGTCGAGATCTGCCCGGAGATCGAGGAGCTCGACGTGAACCCGCTCAAGGTGCTGGACAAGGGCGCCATGGCCGTCGACTTCAGGGTCCGGGTCGAGAAGGTGCAGCCGCGGAAGGCGACGCGAAGGATTTCGTATTGAGCAACGAGGCGATGAGGCGATAAGGCGAGCGGCGATAAGCAGGCAAGGCACGTGGCGCGGCCAGCGACAAGCGCCGGGGCATCGGAAGACCAGGCCTGCTCCTCGCCTTTCGCCTCTCGTCTCGGATCCTACCCGCCTCGCACGGTCCGCAACACGCCGTCGATCTGTTTTGCGTGCCGCGTGGCGTGCGCGATCATGAAATCGAGCGCGCCCTCGACTGTCATCGGGCCGGCGACCGGGTGCTTGTAAAGGCAGGTGTGGAGCAGTGCATCGGGCAGGCGGTCGAGCAGCTCGCACATCTCGGAGCGTGTCGCCCGCCACCGCTCGCGCAGTTCATTCGGACTCGCGTTCTCGGGCATCTCGGCGACGATCTCCGGGGCGGAAAACTTCATGGGCACGCGCATCAGCGCGACGACGAGCGTCGACTTGAGCGAGTGGACGATTCCCGCGGGCCGGAGTTTCGACGGATCGGAGGCCTTCTTCCCGATGTAGGCGACCGACAGCGACTCGGCCTTCACGAGGTGCCCGATCACCTGCGCAGCCGACCAGCGACCCGGCGCGGGTGGTCTGTTCAGCGCGGCGGAGTCGAGGCCGTCGATGCTCGATTCGATGCGATGGCGCACCGCTTCCAACCGGTCGAACCTGCGCTTCAGCCTGTCGTTCATCGTTCTTCTCGCCCCGACGTGTCGTCTGTCGTATCCTTCCAGCGCAATTTAGCAGCGCCCACCGGCCAATGCACACGAAATCCGAATTGCCGTTCTCGCCCTACCTGGAGTTTTCGCGCGACGAGTGGGCGCATCTCCGCGCGAGCATTCCTCTCGGCCTCACCGAAGCCGACCTCGCGCAGCTTCGAGGCATCAACGAGCAGATCTCGCTCGACGAGGTCGCGCAGATTCACCTCCCCCTCTCCCGCCTCCTGAATCTCCACGTCGCGGCGACGCAGGACCTTCACAAGGTCACGTCGGCCTTCCTGGGGCGCCTCGCTGGACGCACGCCTTACGTGATCGGCCTCGCGGGAAGCGTCTCGGCCGGAAAGAGCACGATCTCCAGAATCCTCCAGGCGCTGCTGTCGCGCTGGCCCGAGCACCCGAAGGTCGCCCTCGTGACGACTGACGGCTTCCTGCTCCCTAACGCGACGCTGGAAGCGCGCGGGATCATGCACCGCAAAGGATTCCCGGAGAGCTACGACGTCGCCAAGCTCGTCCAGTTCGTGTCGGACGTGAAGTCCGGGCGCGCCCCGGTGTCGGCTCCCGTCTACTCGCATCTGACCTATGACATCGTTCCGGGCGAGGAGCAGGTCGTCGATTCGCCCGACATCCTGATCATCGAGGGTCTCAACGTCCTGCAGACGGGAGCGGGCCGCACGGCGTTCGTCTCCGACTTCTTCGATTTTTCGATCTACGTCGACGCGCAGGAGGAGGACCTCCTCCAGTGGTTCCTCTCGCGCTTTGCCAGGCTGCGCGAGACTGCGTTCCTCGACCCGCGTTCCTACTTCCATCGCTTCGCCGAGATGGAGGAGGCCGACGCGCTCGACATCGCGCGAAACGTGTGGAACGCGATCAATCTGGTGAACCTGCGCGAAAACATCGAGCCGACGCGCGAACGCGCTCAGCTGATCCTCGAGAAGGGCCCGACGCACCTCGTTCAGAAAATCCGGCTGCGGAAGATGTGACGCGGAGGGCGAAGTGCGACGCGGCGAGAGGCGATAACAGACAGGAGCAGCAGACCTGAATCAAACGACGACGTGGATGAAAACCGAGGACGACCGCAGAGTTAGGCGCTGCGCTTCGCGACCCAGTGCAGCCTGCTCTCGCCTTTCGGCTCTCGCCTGCCTCTAGGCTCGCACGTAGATCTCGCCGGCGACTTCTGCCTCGATCGCGAGCGACGTCTCGCCACACAGGATCACCACGGAAGGCTTGCGCTGGAGGAGCTTCACCGTCGTGCCGGGAACGACGCCGAGCGTCGCGAGGCGGTTGAGACGCCCGGCGGTCTTCGGTGCGATGAAGACGATCGGAGCCGCGGTGCCGATCGGGATGTCGATCAGCCTCGCAATCAGCGGCTCGACGCGCTTCTCGAAGATGCTGCAGCATTTCCCGCGCGGCACGGGCTTTCCATGCGGGCATTTCGGCGGGTGGCCCAGGAACGTGCAGACGCGATCGACGACACGCTCGGTGAGCGCGTGCTCGAACTCGCACGCCGACTCTTCCGCTTCCTCGAGATCGGAGCCCATCACCTCGGTGAAGAGCACTTCCGCGAGGCGGTGACGACGCACGATGCCGCGTGCGCGCTCCTCGCCGGCCGGAAGCAGCGAGATCTCCGGGAGCAGCGTGACCGCTCCGGCCCGGACGAGCTCGTCGATCGTCGTGCGGCGCGCCCCGGCCTCGAGGCGCATGTTCATCTGGTCGGGCGAATGGAGCGGTTTGCCCGCCTCCCGGTAGTACCAGAGAGTCTCGAGAACTTCGTCTTCGGGCGGGTGGATGATCATGAGGGCTCGATGATATCGCGGGGAAGGCTCAGGCGGCGTCGCCCGGCGAGCGCAGGCCGAAGAGCTTGCGCAACATGTTGGCGATCGTGCCTTCCTCGACGA
>JAMPYE010000042.1 GCA_023700825.1 Thermoanaerobaculia bacterium
CTCCATCTTCCCCGCCTCGATCTTCGACAGGTCGAGGATGTCGTTGATGATGTTCAGCAGATGCTGCCCCGAGGTCTGGATCAGGTTGAGAAAGTTGAAGTGTTTCTCGGAAATCTCCCCTTTGAGCCGCTCCGAGAGGATCTCGGAGAACCCGATGATCGAGTTCAGCGGCGTGCGGAGCTCGTGGCTCATGTTGGCAAGAAAGGCGCTCTTGGCCTGGTTCGCCTGCTCCGCCTCGAGACGCTTGATCGCGAGCTCCCGGAGCATGCGCGCCTTCGAAATCGCCGACACCGCGTGCTCCCGGTAGCGGATCAGCTTCTTGAGGTCGGAGGAACTGAAGGCCTCGGGATCGGTGAAGTTGTCGAAGATGAGAAACCCCTCGAGCATGCCGCCGAGCGCGACTTCCATGACGAGCATCGATCGCGGCACCGGAATGTGTCGCGTCTTGTCGCGCCCGGGAAGGTCTTCGAAATTGCGCGTGAGATAGACCCCCTCGTCGAGCATCTCCGCGCCTTCGCAATAGCGGCGCACGGCTTCTTCGAGAGAGAAGGTGAGGCCGTCGAAGAGAGCCGGATCGTAACCGGACGACGCCGCGACGCGGCAGGCGCCCGACTGCGAATCGAAGACGAGGAACGCGCCTTTCTCGGCCTGGGGAAAAAGGACGAGCCCCTGCTCGAGGAGCAGGCTCAGCACCGCGTCGAACTCCACCTCTCGATTGATAACGCGGACGATCCGTTCGAACGTCTCGAGCTCGCGCGCCTGGGCCGAGATCTCGTGCGTTCGCTGGTCGACGACCTCGGCGAGCTGCCTGTTCTTCAGCCTCAGTTGAATCGTCCGGAAGCGGTTGAGCCCGAAGATGGCCGAGCCGAGGACGACGAGGTACGCGAGCACCGCCCACCAACGGAACCAGACCGCCGGCGAGACGGAGAAAGAATGCCTGAGCGGCTCGCTGGTCCAGCGTCCCGCATTGTTCGACGCGATGACTTCGAGGGTGTAGCGCCGGTCGAAGAGGAATGCAGGCAGATTCGTGTAGCGGAGCCGCGCCTCGCGCACGGGAGCCGAAAACGCCGCCTCGAACGGCACCAGGCGCGTGCGGAACACGACCCTCTGCTCGTCGGCGAAACTGAGCGCGGCAACTTCCGCCTCGAGAGAGTTCCCCGAGAACGCCGCCTCCGCGTACTCGAAGCGACGGAGCTTCAACGGCGGCGGCATCGTGTTCTCACGGATGAGCTCGGGTCGAACGAGCGCGAGTCCCTTCGGTGTCGCGAAGTAGACCACTCCGCTTCGCCCTACGCTCAACGGCGTGGAGGCCCAGGCTTCGTCGTCGATGAGCCCGTCGAGCTTCGAGACGCGGCGCACCACCCGCAGCTGCCGCGGGTCGATCTCGGCGAGCCCCGCGTTCTGGCTCACCCAGAGCGTGCCGGTCGAAGGGGCGCGCGCGAAGCTGACGATCACGTCGCCGCCGAGCCCGTTCGACGCGTCGAAACGAGCCGCGGGGCGAGGCGGCTCGCCCTCGAGCACGAAGAGCCCGCGCGGAGTCCCCGCCCAGAGCCTGCCATCGATCCAGGAGAGGCTCTTTACGTTGTTGCTCGGTGCGCCGGACGAGACGCTCCACACCGGAGCGAACACCGGAACCACCGGCCAGTGGACGATCTCGCTCGTGGAGCGCCGCTCGAGCGACCGGAGGCTCTCGAACGTGAAGGGCTCGATGCTTCGAAGCAGGCCGGCATCGATCGTGCCGACCCAGAGGTGCGTGCCGTCATACGCCACGCTGGTCGTCCCGGACGTGGGAATGCCTGCCGGATCGCGGAAGACATGCCACTCGGCGCCATCCCAGGCGACCAGCGAACCGGTTCCGGCGAGGAACACGATCTCTCTGGTCGCCTCTCGCGCACTTCTGACGGACAGGACCGTGCACGAGTACACAGGCCCGCCGGTCAGCGCACCTGCGATCGTCATCGTGCGTCCGAGCACCGTCACGTCGCGCGCAGGCGGAAACACGGCTCCGTCGGGAGCGAGCCCGGGCGGTGAGACGATCGAGGCGCCGTCGGCGGTACCGATCCACATCCTCCCGCGCGAATCCTCGGTGGCCGAATACACCGAGTTGTTCCGAAGCCCGTCGAGTATCCGGAGCTTCGAGCGGCTCCCGTCGCTTCCGATCACCCCGAGGCCGTTTCCCGTGCCGACCCAGAGCGCGTCGAGATAGACGTGGCTCTCAGTGGCGGAAAACGCCGCGACGTCGGGAATCATCGGCTCCTCGCGGTCGCGCGAGTAACCGGTGTAGCGCAGGAACGCCGCGTAGTCTCGCCGCAGGCGCGACAACCCGCCGTTCTGCCCGAACCAGAGGTTCTTCTCCCGATCCTCGAGAATCGTCCAGAAGCTGTCGCCGAAAAGCCCGTCCTTGCGATTGAGAACCCGAGGCGGCGAGGACCCGTCGAGCGGCAGGCGCAGCAGTCCACTCCCGAGCGAAGCCACCCACAGGACGCGATCCTCAGTCACATGGATCGAGAAGACCCTTGCAGCGAGCGGCGAGCTCAAAACCTCGAAGGGTCCGCCACCGAGACGCCAGATCTCGCCGCGGTCGCCTCCGCCCCAGAGAGTCCCCTCGAAATCCTCGTACAGGACGTTCGTTTCCACGTTCGGAAACCCCCCCGGCGACGACGCGATCCACTCGGATGCCGTCGTTCCTTCACGGAACACCGCGAGCGTCCCGCGACCGAGCGCGGCCCAGACCGAGCCGTCGGCGCGCTCGATGAGCGCGTTGACGCGGAGGTTCGAGCCGATTCCGGGAGGCGCCGTCTGGATCCTCTCGGCAGCGACGATGCCCTTCGCGTCGAACGTGTAACGGAGGATTCCGTCGCCGGGAGTGCCGATCCAGACGCGGTTCTTCGCGTCGGCGAGGATCACGTTCGCCTTCATCCGAACCTGCGGGAGCGCGACCTGTCCCAGCACGGAGTTGAAACGAATCCGCCGTCCCGGCTCATACGCGGCGAGCGGCTCCTCGCTTGCAACGACTCCGGTTTCGCTCCCGACCCAAAGCCGCCCGGCACGGTCCTCGACGATGGTGCGAACCGTGAGGTCGACCAGCCCGTCCTGCGTCCCGTAGGAGGTCAGCCTCTGTCCGTCGTAGCGCGCGATGCCGCTGGAGTAGAAGCCGATCCAGATGTAGCCGAACGAATCCTGCACCAATCTTTGTACGCTCGCGGACGGGAGCGGCGTCCGGGAGTCGTCGGGTGAAAGGTGAACGAACGGGAACTCCTGCGCTGCGGCGGCGAGCCGGAGGAGCGAGCCCGCCAGGGCAGACAACCAGAGTGCCGCGCGGCGCGAGCGCGCGGTCGACTTCGTCGACATGCCATCAACTATAGATGCACGGCCCAAGGGCATCAACCGACTGCTCGCGCGCTGATCGATCGACTGCGCCCTGCGACGGAGAGCTCGCACGAGTCACGCCGGTCTGGCAGAGACCTGCAAGACCAGCAGCTCGAGACGGACGGGCGCTCGCGCTGCCCGATCAACTTCTCACTGCTTCGCGAGCCACTCTTTCGCCTCGTCGAGTCGCTCGAACCCCTTGAGGCTCCGTCCCGTGACGCGGTTCAGAAAATTGAAGATCACACGCTTGAGGTCGTTGAGCCCGACGACCGCACCCGCGCGAACGAACGGCTTGTTGTGCGCCACGTACGCCTTGAGAGCGTCGGCGACTTCGCGGTTGTACGTCGACCCTTCGACGTCGGTCAGCGTCAGGAGCGACGCGGGCGCCTGCGTCGCGATCAGCGCCTGCGCCTCTCGGATCGCTTCGAGCAGGCCCGCGGGCGACTTCTGCGCCAGGTCGATGAAGAGAATCTGCGTCCCCTTGTGGGTGATGAACCGCGCGGGCGTCATTTCTTCGCCCTCGCGGCACCGGCGCGCCTGGTGCCCCGCCCGAGCTTCGCGACGATCTCGTACTCCGCCTTCGTCACCGGTTGAACCGAGAGCCGGCTGCCCTTCTGTGCGACCAACATCGACTCGAGCCCCGCCGTCGCCTTGAGCGTGGAGAGCGGAATGACCTCGTCGAACTTCCCGGCGAAACGGATATCGACCATGTACCAGGTCGGGTTCGCCGGATCGCTCCCGGCGTCGAAGTACTTGTGTTTCGGATCGAACGCGAACGTGTCGGGATAGCCCGCTCGCGCAATCTCCGCGAGGCCGGTGACGCCGGAAGGCTCGGCGTTCGACGCGTAGAAAAGCACGCCGTCTCCCACGCTCATGTCGTCCCGCAGGAAGTTCCGCGCCTGATAATTGCGCACTCCCTCCCAGGAGGCGACGCCGTCCCGCTCGAGGTCGTCGATCGTGTAAGCCTCGGGCTCGCATTTCAGAAGCCAGTACCGTTTCGCCATCCACTCTCCCGGGTCATGCGTCGCGTCGTTTCAGCGACAGTGTCAATTCGAAATTCGCGACCGGCTCGTCCCCGAACTCCGTCGGAACGGTCGCCGTGACGCGGACGGCCATGTTCTCTCTCTCGCCCGACCCTCGCGCTTTCCGCACCAGCTCGGAGATCCCCTCTCCGTCCTCGCACGTGAACAACACGTCCCCTTCCGCACGCTTGAGAAACTCGGCACGGAAGTCCTTGAAGATCAACGATACGCCCCCTCCCCCGGCACGAATCTGCCTCATCGCGAGAAACCCTCCCGCGACATCGGCGCCGATGCAGAGCACGCCGAAGTAGATCGAACGGAGATGGTTGCGGTTGCGCCGCCGAAACGGGATGCGGATCACGCAGCGGGAGTCACCGGCTTCGACGACCGAAGCGCCGGTGAGCCAGATCATGGGAACCTTGGCGAAGGCCCATGCCTTGAGGAACAGCGTTTCTCGGAATGCCATGGGGTCGACCCTGCGATCGCGGGGGAAGATTGTATCCCGCCACCCGGTTCATGGAGCGACTGACAGCCCGCGAAATCGGGCGAGCGAGGTACGACCATGAAAACCGGACGAAACGAGCCCTGCGCCTGCGGAAGCGGCAAAAAGACAAAAATCTGCTGCGGCAGGAACGACACCGGAATGGCGTCGAACGGCCGCCTCGGTCTGATCATCGGCGCGATCGTCATCGTGGCCGTCGTGGCCGTGATCGGCTCGCTGCGGGAAGATTCAAAGCGCGATCCGTTCTCGCCGTTCGACGTCTCCACACCGGCTGCGGCTCCGGCGGATTCCGCCGCGACTTCGACGAGTGTCACCGATGCCCCTGCGGCGCGGCCCGGGCCTCAGCCTCCGGGACCGGCCCCGGCCGGAAAGCTCTGGTCGCCCGAGCACGGTCACTGGCACGACAAGATCGACACCGCGTCCAATGTGAAGATCGAGACGACGCAGATTCCGGCTGCCTCGGCAACGAACTCTGCGGCTGCTCCCGTCAGCATCCCGCAACCGAATGTGCCCACCCCTCCCGGCAAGGTCTGGTCACCCGAGCACGGCCACTGGCACGACGCGGAAACGGGTGCCGCCCCGGCTGCGGAGATTCCGCCGGACATCGAGGCCCAGCTCAAGCCGCCCGGAGTCCCGGCTGCCCCCGCCGGAATGGTCTGGAGCGAAGAGCACAAGCACTGGCACAAGGCAGGAGCCGTCACCGCCACAACGAGCACCGCCCCGGCGGGTACGACCAATCCGCAGTAGTTCGAATCAGCTCGACACGGAACTCACGGCGCCGCCCACAGGGCGGCGTCTCTGTCTGCGCATCAACGCAACTCGCGCCAGGCGCCGATCCCGCGCAATCGCCTGCTCTCGCCCGGCGAGGGCTGTCCGGCATCCTGTCGCTACTTGCGGGCGCGATCGGCGTCGATCTTCCGCCGCGACCACGGGCGGACGAGCCGGTCGAAGACAAAGGCCGGAAGCAGGCGCAGCGTGCGCATCAGGAGAGACATCGGAAGCGGGAACTCGATCACGCGCGAGCGGCTCTCGATCCCGTCGGCGATCCGCCGCGCGACATCGCGCGGCTGCATGAGGAACGGCATCCGGAAGCGATTCTTCTCCACGAGCGGCGTCGCGACGAACCCGGGATTCACGATGGTCATCGCGATGCCTTTCCCGGTGAGCTCGACACGGCTCGCTTCCATCCACGCCTGCATCGCGGCCTTGCTCGCGGAGTAGATGGAGCTTCCGGGCAGGCCGCGCAACCCGGCGAGAGACGCGATCGCCACGAACTGCCCGTCACCGCGCGCGAGCATCCCGGTCGAGACGGCCGCCCACAAGTGCAGCATGCCGTCGAAGTTCGTCCGCATCATCGCCGTCGCGTCGTCGAGTGAGAAGCGGTGCGCCGGTGTCGGATAACCGATTCCCGCGTTCGCGATCGCGAGGTCGATCGTGCCCCACTCCGCCTCCGCGCGCGCGACCGCGTCGCGCACCGCCCGAGCGTCCCGCACGTCGCACGCGATCGCCATCGCCTTCGATCCGCGCTCCCTGACTTCGCGCGCGACCGGCTCGAGCGCGTCGGCACGTCGGGAAAGCAGCGCGATCCGCTCCCACCCGCGTCTTGCCAGTTCGAGCGCGAGCGCCTCACCGATTCCACTGGACGCCCCCGTGATGACCACGTTTCTCACGCGGCGGATTATATGCGGTACGCGCGAAGGGCGCCGGAGGGCCGGCGCGCCGCGCGCAATCGTTCGAGAGCTTGCCGTGGACCCGACTCTATGCGACCCTCGCGCAAACACCGAGATGATCGAACGCCGCGCAAGACCGACCCGCGAAGGGGATCCGGACAACTACCGCCTCTTCGTGGTGATGAGGAACATGTGCTATCTCGGCGCGCCGTCCCACGCCGCGTTCGCGCCGCTCTTCGTCGCGCTCGGCGTTCCTCTGCTCGGCTACTTCAACATTTTCAGCGCCATCGCATGGGTCTTCGCGCTCTGGCTCACGAACAACGGTCGCTATCGCCTCGCGATCGACCTGCTGACGCTCGAGGTCATCGGCTTCTCCGCCATCGGCGTCTACTGCCTCGGCTGGGGCGCGGGCTTTCAGACCTACCTGATGCCGCTGATCGCGTTCGTCATGGTGAACTACCGCCTCGGAAAACGGACGGTGCTGCTCCAGGGCATCACGCTGGTCGCGCTTTACACGGGGCTCTACCGCTACACCGTCGGCCGCGAGTTCACCGCCGTGTCGCCCCGCACGATGGAATGGCTCCACTACATGAACATCGCGATCGTCTTCTCGGCGATCTGCATCATCGCCTACTACTTCCGCGAAGCGTCGCTCACGGCGGAGCGGAAGATGGAGAGGCTTGCGACCACCGACAACCTCACCGGCATCGCAAACCGGCTCAGCATGTGGTCGCACCTCGAGCGCGAATGGCTTCGCAGCGACGACACCGGACGCCCGACCACCGTGCTCATCGCAGACGTCGACCACTTCAAGGCGGTCAACGACGTGCACGGCCACGACATCGGCGATGCCGCCCTCAAGCACGTCGCTGCGTGCCTGCAGAAGAGCGTCAGAGAGGGAGACCGCGTCGGGCGCTGGGGCGGTGAGGAGTTTCTCGCGGTCCTTCCCGAGACCGGTCTCGACGCGGGCAGGGTCGTCGGTGAGCGCGTGCGAGCGACGCTCGCCGCGGAGCGGTTCGTCGTCTCCGGCATCCAGTTCCCGATCACGATGACGATCGGCGTCGCCGAGCGCGGCGCCGGTGAGCCGCTCGACCGCTGCATCAAGCGGGCCGACCAGGCGCTCTACCTGGGGAAGCAGTCGGGGCGCGACCGCGTGCAACCCGCCGAATCGCCGGCCTGACGCCACCATCCCGACCGCACGTCTTTCGTGGCACGGCGCGCGGCGCTCGTGCAAACTACGCGGATGACGGGAAACGACGAGATCATCACGACCGCGGTTCCGGGACTCACTCTCCGGTTCGGGAGCGAGAGCGACGTCGCGCTCGTCCTGCAGTTCATCCGCGAGCTCGCCGGGTACGAGCGGCTCGCGCACGACGTCGTCGCCACCGAGGAGACGCTCCGTTCGAGCCTCTTCGGCGAGCCGCGCCGCGCCGAGGTGGTGCTCGCGGAGCAAGGAGGGGAGCCCGCCGGCTTCGCGCTCTTCTTTCACAACTTTTCGACCTTCGTCGGCAGGCCGGGGCTCTACCTCGAGGATCTCTTCGTCCGCCCGGCGTTTCGCGGCCACGGCATCGGCAGGGAGCTTCTCGCGTGCCTCGCCCGCATCGCCGTGGAGCGCGACTGCGGTCGCTTCGAATGGGCGGTGCTCGACTGGAACGAGCCGGCGATCGGCTTCTACAAGGCGCTCGGCGCGAGGCCGATGAACGACTGGATGGTCTTTCGCATCGACGGCGACGCGCTCCGCGAGCTCGCCGGACCGCGGGGGATCCGTTAGGCGGCGGCCGCGCGCGTCAAGGCCGCACTTCTCCCGGACGCGGGTTCGATTCCCCTCCCGGGCGCACGCCGCCGGGGCCGGCGGGCGGGCCCGGCTCCTCCACCTTCGGTGGGCCGGGCGGTCGCGTTGGGCGCTCGTACGGCTTCTCGATCCGGAACTTGACGGTCAACTCGTGGATGATCTCCTTCGGCTCGCCGTTGATCATGAGCGGCTGGAACCGCCACGACCGGATGGCCGAGAGCGACGCTTCCGCGAACTCCTTGTATCGCGGCGGCTGCAGGATGATCGCGTCGACGACTCGACCCTTCTTGTCGATCCGGTACTTCAGCACGAGCGTGTCCTCGACGCGCCGGTTGCGCCACTTGTCCGGGTACATCGGGTAGTTCATCGAGAGCGGCTTGAGCGGAAGGCGCTCGTCACGAGCGACGACGATCGTGTCGGGAGGCGGGGGAGGCTCCACCGGCTTGACCCCGCCCTCCACCCCGCCGACCACGCCGCCGATCTCCCCCCCCTCGACGCCTCCTTCGACGCCCCCCTCGAACCCCGACGCGAGCGATGCCTGTGTCGGGAGAATCTCCGGAATCTCCTCGGGAATTGCGTTAGGCGCCACGTTGTCGGGGAGCTTCTGCAGCGGCTCCGTGCGCGCGACCGCGCCAGCGGGAGGCGGGGGAGGCGGCGGAGGGGGCGGCACCGGGACTGCGACCATCAGCCGGTAGCCTTCGACCATGGGCGGGGGCGCGAACGGAAACGTGACCTCCCAGGTCTGCACGGCGACGATTCCGATCGCGACCATCGCGTGCGCGGCCAGCGAAGCCGGGAGCATTCCCCAGAACACGCCTCGCCATCCCCTCCGTTTCGAGATGACCGCCGTCGTCTCGAACATCCTCCGCGTGTCGTGCCAGTCGCGAACGCGCGCCGGCGAATCACCGGTGTGGTCGGTGGTGTACGGCGTGATGCGAAGTTCGTGGAGGGGCATTCAGAGTCCTGCGATCTCTCCGGCCGGCGCCGCGGCGCGGCAGGATCCGCAGCATACATGAGCAGTCCAACGCGAAGGTGTCACGTTTGGATGGCGGCGCGGACTCCTAATCCGATCTCGGTGCGAGGCGCGCGCGAAGCCTGCGCTCGGTGTCCTCGTAGTCGAGAATCTGCCGGAGATCGACGAGGTCGGTGAGCAGTTCCTTCGCCGTCTGGTAGCGGGTGGCAGGATCTTTCTCGAGCGCCTTCATGACGATCAAGCCGAGCGTGTCCGGCACGTCGGTCCGCGACTCGGCGAGGGCCGCCGGCTCGGTCTTGAGGATCGACTGGATGATGTCCAGAACGCCCTTTCCGGGAAACGGCGTCGTGCCGGCGATCATCTCGTACATCACGATGCCGAGGCTGAAGATGTCGGCTCGCGGGTCGGCCGCCTCACCGAGGAGTCTCTCGGGGGCAACGTAGCGGACACTCCCGGGCAGCGTGCCCGGCTGCGTCTCGAAATGCGAGGACGCGCCTCCCGGATCGGTCAGCTTCGCGAGGCCGAAGTCGAGGACCTTAACGTAGTGGTCGCGCCGCAGCATGATGTTGTCGGGCTTGATGTCGCGGTGCACGATCCAGTACTCGTGCGCCGCGGCGAGCGCTTCCGCGACGGCGATCGCGATCCTCAGCACCTCCTGGATCGCGATCGGCCCCGCGTTGATCATGTTGCTGAGCGTCTCGCCGTCGACGTACTCGGAGACGATGTAGTGGAACCCGTCCTGCTCGCCGATCTCGTGGATCGTGAGAATGTTCGGATGGTTGAGGATCGAGGCAACCTGCGCCTCGCGCTGGAAGCGGCCGAGGCGCTCGGGATTCGACGTGAACTTGCGCGGCAGGATCTTGAGCGCGACGTAACGATTGAGCGTCGTGTCCTGGGCGAGGTACACGTCGCCCATGCCGCCGGCGCCCAGCTTCTTCAAGAGCTTGTAGTGTGAAATCTGAATCGCCACGCTCGGTTCCGCTCCGCCGCGCCTGTTCGTCCGCCTCAGCCCTTCGCGACCAGTTCGAAGTACTTCGCGAACGCGGCCATGCCACCCGATGCCTGCCTCCAGTCGAAGTTCTCGTTCGGGGCGTGGTAGCCGTGCTCCGGAAGCGACAGGCCGAGAAACATCACCGGACATGCGAGGACCTTCTCCATCGACGGCACCGCTCCGATCGAGCCTCCCTCGCGGACGAAGACCGGCTCGCGGCCGAATGCGAATTTCATCGACGCCTTCACGCTGTCCGCGAGCGGCCCCGTGATCGGCGCCTTGTAGGGCTGCATGGTGTTCGCCGACACCACCTTCACGTCGGGATTCTCCTCGGCGACGAAGCCGCGGATCAGCTTCGCGATCTTTGCAGGCTTCTGGTCCGGAACCAGTCGGAAGGAGATCTTGACCTCGGCCCGCGGAGGGATGATCGTCTTCACTCCCGTGCCGGTGTAGCCGCCGACCATGCCGTGGATCTCCATCGTCGGCATCGCCCAGAGACGGGTCATCATCTCGAGCTCGTCCTCGGTGCGCAGCTTCTTGAGCCCGGTGGCTTTCTTGAAGTGCTTCGCAGTAAAGCCGGAATCGAGGAAGTTCTGCTTCTCCGCCTTCGACAGCGGAGCGACGTCGTCATAGAAACCGGGGATCTTCACCTTGCCCGTCTTCGCGTTGTACATCTTCGAGACGAGCTGCATGAGCTCCCCGATCGGGTTGCGCGCGACGCCGCCGGTCACTCCCGAATGCACGTCGGTCGTGCCCGTCTCGAGCGTGAGCATGAAGCCGGCCATTCCGCGCAGCCCCGCGGGGCAGGCCGGGCGCGAACGCGAGACCCAGATCGTGTCGGAGACCAGGATCGAATCGGTCGCGAGCCGCTCCTTCGCCGACGCGATTCCTTTCTCGAAACTGGGCGAGCCGATCTCTTCCTCGAACTCCCAGAGCACCCGAAGGTTGATCGGGATACCCGCTTCGCGCGCCGCCTTGATCCCGTAGAGCGCGGAAAGCGCCGGCCCCTTGTCGTCGGTCGTTCCACGCCCGCGGTACGTGTCACCTTCGCGGGTGAAAACGAACGGCTCGGTGCTCCAGGGCTCGGTCTCCATCGAGGCAGGCTGGACGTCCAGGTGGTTGTAGACGGTGAGCGTCGGCAACCCCTTGCCGGAGTCGAAGACGCCGTGGACGATCGGGTTGCCCTCGGTCTCGATCACCTCGGCGCGGCCGCCGAAAGCGCGGATCGTTCCGGTGGCCAGCTCCACGCCACGCGCGATGTCCGCCTTGTGCTCCGGCTGCGCCGACACGGTCGGGATCTCGACGAAATCCTCGAGGAGTGATTCGAATTGCTCGCGGTTCGCTGCGGCAAACGCGGCCAGGCTCTTGCGATCGAGTGTCATGTGGATCCGTCCTCCAGAAATGTCCCGAGATTGTACGCGATCCGTAACTCGCGCCCGGCGCTGTCGTACAATCCTTCGGAACGATGATCGTAGGGCATGAATGGGTCGTCGACGCGAGCGGCTGCGAGCCGGACGCGCTTCGAGATCTCGGACTCCTCCAGGGAGTCGTCAATCGCGTCGTGGCAGAGCTTCGCCTCAAGCCCGTAGGCCTGCCGGCGTGGCACAAGTTTCCGGGCGAGGGCGGGGTGACCGGCCTCGTCCTTCTTTCCGAGTCGCACCTTGCCTGCCACACCTACCCCGAGCTTGCCGCGGCGACGTTCAACCTCTATTGCTGCCGCGAGCGGCCCGAGTGGCCGTGGGAGTCGCGCCTTCGCGAGACCCTGGGCGCCTCGGAGGTAACCATCCGACGGCTGGAGCGCGCGGTGACCGGCGTCGCCGCGGAGACGGGCGGATGACCCGAGCGAACTGCCCGTCGTGCGGCGCGGAGGTCGTCTTCGCGCTCGGCAGCTCGGCTGTCGTCGTCTGCAGCTCGTGTCGCTCCGTCGTCGCGCGCACCGATCGCGCGGTCGAGGACCTCGGCAAGGTCGCCGCGCTGGTCGACACCGACTCCGCGCTGCACGTGGGCCAGCAGGGCCGCTACAAGGGCAAGAGCTTCCGCCTCACGGGACGCGCGCAGATCCGCCACGCTGCCGGCGGCCTGTGGGACGAGTGGTACGCGGCGTTCGACGACGGCCGGTGGGGCTGGCTCGCCGAGGCGCGCGGCATCTACTACATGACGTTCGAGACCGGCACGAAAGAGCCGCTCCCCGACTTCACGCAGATCGACGTCGGTTCGCGCGTCGCGCTTCCCTCGGCCGGCGGAGTATTCGTCGTCGGCGAGCTCGGTGAGGCGACGCTGCTCGGCGCCGAGGGCGAGATCCCGTGGCGCCTGACGCCGAACGAAACCTACGAGTACGCAGACCTGTCGGGCGCGGGCGATCGTTTCGTGACCCTCGACTACAGCGGCGACGCGCCACTGCTGTTCGCAGGAGAAGAAGTCTCGCTCGCGTCGCTCGGCATCAAGTTCGACGATTCGCGGCGCCGGGAGAAGACCGTGCTCGCCGCGAGCCTCCCCTGCCCGAACTGCGCGGGTCCGCTCGAGCTGAAGGCCCCCGACAAGGCCGAGCGCGTCGTCTGCCCCTACTGCGACTCCATGCTCGACGTCGAGAACGGGAACCTCAAGTTCCTCCGGACGATCAAGCACATGGCCGGCCCGCGCATCCCGCTCGGCTCGAAGGGCACGGTCCAGGGCATCGAGTTCGTCGTCATCGGCTTCATGGTCCGCAGCGTGAAGTACGACAAGAAGTACTTCTGGGAGGAGTACCTCCTCTACAACCGCAACGCGGGATTTCGCTGGCTCGTCCGCGGCGACCACCACTGGAACTTCGTCGGCCCGCTGAAGAACGGCGAGATCGACGACGCTCAGCCGCTGATGAAGGGCTCCGCGATTCGATGGAACGGCAAGTCGTTCCGGCCCTACTCCGATGGCATCGCGACGGTCGAGTACGTTCTTGGCGAGTTCTACTGGAAGGTCGAGGTCGGCGAGAAGGTTCGCACGGCGGACTACGTGAACCCTCCCGTGGTGATCTCGAAGGAGATCTCGGTCCAGGAGCACGCCAACACGAGGGAGATCACCTATTCGCACGGTGTCTACGTCGAGCCCAGGAAGATCGAAGAGACGTTCGGGGTCACCGACCTGGAGCGCCCGATCGGAATCGCGGCAAACCAGCCTTACCCCCACACGGGGATCCTGAAGACGTGGGGGCTCTCGGTCGCCGCGCTCGTCGTCGTCGGCATCCTGCTCGCAGCGTTCGCGCCGCGAAAAACGGTCCTGGCGAACAAGTTCGACCTGCAGCCGGAGGTCCCGGGGCAGAACGCACGCACGTTCGTCTCGCAGCCGTTCCATCTCGACGGCGGCAGGAACCTCGCGATCGCCGCGCAGACGACGGTGATGAACTCGTGGGTCTTCGTCGACGGCGTGCTCTACGACACGAAGAGCGGAGCGCGATGGGAATTCGCGATGCCGGTCGAGTACTACTTCGGAAGTGACAGCGACGGCTCGTGGAGCGAGGGATCCCAGAACAAGTCGATGTACCTCTCCTCGCTCCCCGCGGGGGACTACACGCTCACGCTCGACGTGCAGTGGCAGGAAGGCACGAGCCCGGCGTTCGAGCTTCGCGTGCGCCAGGGGGTGCCGCACATCCTTCATTTCGTGCTCGCGCTCGTCGCGCTGTCGATCATCCCGATCTTCGTCTTCTTCCACCGACTGAACTTCGAGCAGAAGCGCTGGGAAGACAGCGACTTCAGCTGAGCCGAGAGGAGAACGCCGGACATGCTGCGCAAGCTCTACACCGCTTTCTGCATCGTGGCGATCGCCACCTACGGCTTCTCGGTAGTGCGAGGGCTGGAGTTCCCGGTCGCGAAGAAAAGCATCTCCGGCCCCGACGTCAGGAGCGCGTCGGGCGGCAACGTCTACTACAGATCGGGTTACCGAGGAGGAAAGTAATGGGCATCGACGTCACCGCGTTCCTGAAAGTCTTCGTCAACACGGCGTTCTACACGATCTTCGGCATCATCATCTTCTTCATCACCTTCAAAGTGATCGCGAAGGGGCTCCCCTTCTCGCTGAGGAAGGAGATCGAAGAGGACCACAACAACGCCGTCGCGATCATCATCGCCGCCGTCATCATCGGCATCGCGATCATCATCGCCGCTGCCGTTCACGGATGAGAAGGTCCGGCGTACCGAGCGGGCCGTGTGAGGCGGAAGGCGAAAGGCGAGAGGCGAGAGCGAGACCACGGTCGGCCGCCTCTTACTCTCGCCTGTCGCCTCTCGCCTTTCGCCCCTGACTCGTCACTCCTCAGTTCAGCACCTGCGTATGCCCAAAGCTCCCCTGCTCTACCTCAACGTCCTGGTCATCGCCGCGTGCGGCCTGATCTACGAGCTGCTCGCCGGCACGCTCGCCTCGTACGTGCTCGGCGACTCGATCACGCAGTTCTCGCTGATCATCGGCCTTTACCTCTCGGCGCTCGGCATCGGCGCGTGGCTGTCGAAGTTCGTAACGAGCGATCTGGCTGCGCGCTTCGTCGACGTCGAGCTCGCCGTCGCGATCGCAGGCGGCTTCTCGGCGCCGGTCCTGTTTCTCGGCTTCGCGCGCGGCGCCTACTTCCACGCGCTTCTCTACGGGCTCGTCATCCTGATCGGCACGC
>JAMPYE010000602.1 GCA_023700825.1 Thermoanaerobaculia bacterium
CGGGGCCGATCGCGGGGCCGATCATCGCCTGCCAGGCATTTGGCTGGCTTCCGTGCCTGCTCTGGATCGCGTTGGGCGTGATCCTGATCGGCGCGGTGCACGACTTTGCGGCCCTCGCGGCGTCTGTCAGACACGGTGCGCGTTCGGTCGCCGAGATTGCGCGCGACCACCTCGGCACGCGCGCCGGTCTCGCGATGATGGCGTTCATCTGGATCGCGCTCATCTACATCGTCGTCGCGTTCACCGACATCACGGCCTCGAGCTTCGTGGGAAAGACCGAAGAGCTCGAAGGGGCGAGCGTCTCGTTCAACCCGGGCGGCGCGGTCGCGGCGGCGAGCATCATGTACCTCGCGCTCTCGCTCGTGATGGGGATCGTCGAGCGCTTCCTCAAGCCGCCGCTCTGGCTGCAGACCGTCGTCTTCGTCCCCGCGGCGTTCGGCGTCGTCTGGGTCGGCACGAAGATCTCCACGCTCTTCGTCATGGACGCGAAGTCGTGGGGAATCCTCATCCTCGTCTACTGCGCCGTCGGCTCGGTCGTTCCGGTCTGGCTGCTGCTGCAGCCGCGCGGTTATCTCGGCGGCTTCATCCTCTACACCGCGCTCGCGCTCGGGGTCGTCGGCATTTTCTTCGGCGGGTACGACATCCGGCAGCCGGCGTTCAAGGGGTTCGACATCGGCGGGATGACGGGGACGCTCTTTCCCTTCCTCTTCGTGACGATCGCCTGTGGCGCCTGCTCGGGATTCCACGGTCTGGTCTGCTCGGGCACGACCTCGAAGCAGGTCGACCGCGAGTCGCACATCCGTCCGGTCGGCTACGGGGCGATGCTCGCCGAGGGCTTCGTGGCGTTCATCGCGCTGGTGACGGTGATGATTATGACGGGCGACCAGCTGAAGGGGCTGAAGCCGGGGACGATCTACGGCAACGGCATCGGCGAGTTCCTGACGCTCATCATCGGCGAGGAGCACCGCAACTTCGCGATCACCTTCGGCGCGATGGCGTTCTCGACCTTCGTCTTCGACACGCTCGACGTGTCGACGCGGCTCGGGCGTTACATCATCCAGGAGCTTCTGGGCTGGCGCACGCGAATCGGCGCAGCGTTCGCGACCGTCGCGACGGTTGCGGTTCCGGTCTGGTTCATCGCCTATTCGCCCGAGGGGAGCTGGGTGAAGTTCTGGACCCTGTTCGGCGCGTCGAACCAGCTGCTCGCGGCGCTCACGCTGCTTGCAATCTCGGCGTGGCTCCACGAGGCGAGGCAGAGGATCGCCTTCACGCTCCTGCCGATGCTGTTCGTGCTGACGATCACCCTCTGGGCGCTCGGGCGCATCGCGCTGCAGAGCTTCGCGAGCGCGAAGGGAGTCGACGTCGTGCTGGCGAACGCGATCGCTTCGTCGCTGCTCATCGCGCTCGCGCTCTTCCTCGTCGGAAGCGCGATCGCGAAACTCCGAAGACCCGCGACCGCTTGAGCCGCCGCGCCGCCGCTAAGGCTGAGTCGGTTTTCGCGCCTGCTCGCGCAGCCAGCTCCTGGCTTCGTCGATGTCCTCGAACGCCTCGACGTCGCGGGCCGCGAGGCGGTTGATCACGCGGATGAGCAGCGTGAGGTGGCCGAGGCCGACGATCGCGCTCGCCCGAATGTGCGGCTTCGTCTGGCGAAGGATCGCGACGAGCTCGCGCATCGCGTCGGGACGGTAGCTCACTCCCGCCGCAAGCGTCAGGACGACCGCGGATCGGGGAGGCTGGAGAACGATCCAGTCACGCACGAGGCGGACCCGCGCGAGGAACTCGTCTACCGAGCATCCGCGATAGTCGGCGACGGCGATGTCGACGCCGTCTGCAGATTCGAAAGTCAGGTGCGGAGTGGTCATGGTGTCGCTGGACGCTTGCGAGATAGTACCCTCTGGAATGGACGGATGGAGTTTTACTCCGTCGGAAGGTAACTCGCCACTTCGGGGCGGGGGACGAGGAGGGAGACCATGATCATCGATCTCGGACCGCTGGCAACGCGTGAGCGATATGCCTGGATGACGGCGACGGTGCTGCCGCGGCCGATCGCGTTCGTCTCGACCGTGTCGCCCGAAGGCATCGCGAACCTCGCGCCGTTCTCGTATTTCAACGGAGTCTCGTCGACGCCTCCGGTGCTGTCGGTGGCGATCGGCCCGAAGCGCGGAGGCGTGCCGAAGGACACGATTCGCAACATCGAGGCGACTGGGGAGCTGGTGATCAACGTGGTTCCGCGAGCGATCGCCGGGCTCATGGTGAAGACCTCCGGCGACTACGCTCCCGACGTGAGCGAGTTCGACGTCTCCGGGCTGACGCGCGTGCCGTCGCAGCTGGTGCGGCCGCCGCGAGTGGGCGAGTGCCCGATCGCGTTCGAGTGCCGCTGTCTTCAGGTCGTGAAGGTCGGCCCCGCAAGCATGGCGACCGCGCTCGTGCTCGCCGAGGTCGTGCTGCTGCACGTCGCGGACGACGTCCTCACCGATGGCCGCGTCGATCCCCGCAAGGTCGACCCCGTCGCGCGCCTTGGCGCGTCGCTGTACGCGACGCTGGGCGAGGTTTGGAGTATTGCGCGGCCGGAGTGAAGGGCGCGAATACGAATTGAGAATTGAGAGATGGTGAGCGACGGCCTGCAATTGCAGAGGGGTAGAGAGCGCGGTTTCGTAAGGCGCGGCACCCGCACGATCTCTCGATTCTCCATTCTTCATTCTCAATTCGTGTTTGCGCTCGCGGCGCTGCTGCTCCTCCTGATGGCGCCTGCGGTTCGCGCGAGCGTCGAGCTCGACGTCCGCGCGGGCGACGGGATGGAAGGCATCGCGCGCGGCATCCGCGCGGCGGACCCTCGGCGGTTCGACGCGGTGATGGAGATGGTCGGGCTGGAGGATGCGGGCCCGCCGATCCTCGTGCTCGTCGCCCCGGAGAGCTCGCAGCTTGCACGGAATGCCCCTTCGTGGGTTTCCGGCTACGCGGTGCCCGAAGAGGACTTTGTGGTCTTGTTTCCGCAGCGCGCGGCGCGATATCCGATCGACGGCATGGAGGAGCTCCTGCGCCACGAGGTGGCGCACGTGCTGATCGGGCGCGCGGCGGGGACGGGAGA
>JAMPYE010000603.1 GCA_023700825.1 Thermoanaerobaculia bacterium
AAGCTCGCCCCGTTCGAGTTCCGGCAGGTGAACTCCGTTCTGCGCGAGCTCGGGCTCCGGAACGTGTTCAACGGGCGACTCTTCGTTCGCGTCGTTTCCGGCAGCGGGCAAGTCACCGCCTACGCTTCGTCGATCGACAACGAGAGCGGCGATCCGGTGTTCATCCCGGCGCAGTAGGGAACGGACGGCTCGCTGCCGACGGCGTTCGGCAGTGAGTCGTCCGGCTCGTTTCGCAGAAGCTGGATCTCGAGCGCGGAGACGTGCCAGCGGAGGTCAGGGATTGGCCGCGTCCACGGCGAGCGCGAACGCGAGCAGGAGCTCGACGATCCGCTCCGGCGCCTCGACGACCGCCGCGTGCCCGCACTCGTCGACGATCTCGAGCCGCGCGCCCGGTATCGCCATCGCGATCGCGCGCGAATGCTCCGGGGGAAACGTCCGGTCGAGCCCGGCGCCCACTACGAGCGTCGGCGCGGCGATCCGCGGGAGGCGAGACTCGAGATCGAGACCGCGGAGCGCCTGCATGATCGACGCGATCCCCGCGAAGTACTGCCGCGGGAACATGTCGAACTGCCGCGCGCGAATCTCCACGAATCCGGGAGGCTGCGCCAGGAGCCACCGCTCACTGAAGGCGCCCGGGGCCAGTGCACGGAAGAGCGTGCCGCCGGACACACTCCCGTCGGCCGCAGCGCGGGTCTGGGTCTCGAGAGCGCGCGCTGCGGCCTGCATCTTCGGCGTGAGCCGGTCGGTCGCGGTCATCACGGCGAGCGACGCGACCCGCGAGGGGTGGTCCGCGGCGACCATCATCGCGACTTCTCCCCCGAACGAGGTTCCCGCCAGGTGCGCGCGCTTCACACCGAGGTGGTCGAGCAGCGCGACGACGTCGGCGGCGTGATCCGCGAGGGTGTACGAATCGGGCTCCGGATCGGACTCGGTGAAGGGAGAGAGAAACTGCCCGCGCAGGTCGCAGCGGATGACGCGGAATCGCTCGGCCAGCGGGAGCGCGATTGGATCCCATGCCGCGATCGACATCATGCCCCCGTTGAGAAGGAGGAGCGGCGATCCGTCACCGTCGAGTTTGTGTGCGAGCACGCTGGCCATAAAAAACCGAACAGCCGATATGTTCAATGCGCCAACACTCCCTGTCAAGCACGTAAACTCCTTGAAAAACTCATTTGACAAGGCGGAAAACTGCCCCTAGTCTTATAAAACCTATCGACTGTTCGTTTTTTACAACGCCATCGATCAACGGGCCGGCGGGCCCACCACTGGAGGGATTGAGAATGCTGCACCAACCTTCGCGTTTCCCCCGCTTCCTTTTCGCGCTACTCATCTTCGCCCTGATCCCGATCGCCGCGACCGCGCAGGTCGACAAGGGCGTCATCGAGGTCACGGTCGTCGACGAGTCGAGCGCCGTGATTCCGGGCGTCACCGTGACGCTCCGCGATCCCGCAACCGGTGCCACCGCCGTCAACGTCACTGGCGCGAATGGTCTCGCCCGCGTTGCCGGGCTCGCTCCCGGCACCTGGACGATGACAGCCGAGCTCGAGGGCTTCGCCCCCGTAGAGCAGAAAGGCATCGTCCTGCGCGTCGGCCAGACGAACAAGGTCGGCGTGACCCTCAGGCCGCAGGCCTCCGAGGCGATCACCGTCGAGGCTTTCGTCCAGGTCGTCGACGTCTTCAAGTCCGACACCTCGTCGAACATCGTCCCCGAACAGATCGAATCGCTCCCCGTCGCGGATCGCGACTTCCAGCGACTCGCCTTCATCGCCCCGGGCGTGCAGCGTGAGCGCGGCGGCTTCCGTTTCATCGGCGGCGGCCCGGTCATCGGCTCGGCCGGCAACGCGTCGCAGTCGACGATCATGGTCGACGGCGTCGACTTCACCGACCAGGCCCTCGGCCTCGCACGCACCCGCTTCTCGCAGGACGCGATCCGCGAGTTCCGCGTCGTCCAGAACCGCTTCGACACGGAGATCGGCGGCTCCGCCGGCGGCGCGCTCTCGATCGTCACGAAGTCGGGCACCAACGACCTGAAGGGAACAGTCTTCGGTTTCTACCGTGACGACGCCTTCCGTGAGGCGGGCGAGCTCGAAGTCGGCGACCTTCCCTACACGCGCTACCAGCTCGGCTTCACCGTCGGCGGGCCGATCGTCGTCGACCGGACCCACTTCTTCGCATCGTTCGAGCAGGTCGACGAGGAGAACATCGCCCTCTTCCGCCCGGGTGGCGCCTTCGCGTCGCAGGCGGCCGACATCGATCATCCGTTCGTTCAGTCGCTCGCCTTCGGCTCGCTCAACCATCGCATCAGCGACCGCCAGAGCGTGGCTGCCCGTTTCGTGTACGAGACCTACGAGGAAGAGAACTTCCGCGTCGGTGGCATCAACGACGTCACCTACGGGTACACGCTCGAGCGCGACAACTACAACATCGCTCTCGAGCACAACTGGGCGGCCTCGGGCAGCACCTTCAACGAGCTCCGGTTCCAGGTGGGCCACCGCAAGTACTTCGAGCCCACCAACTCTGACGCCGTCTCCGAGTGGTTCTCGCAGGGCGCGACGCTGCTGACAGGAGCCAATATCACCGGCGACATCCTGGGCGAGGGCGACCTCATCGAGATCCGCGACACCTACCACTTCGTCCTCGGCGGCGGCGCGCACAACGTCAAGGCCGGCGTCTCCGCCGCGTTCCTCGACGAACTTTCGGACATTCCGGTATACCCCAGCGGCCTCTTCATCTGGGTGACCGACACCCGCGTGCTGCCACTCGCGTACGCGTACGGCACCGGCTCGGCGGAGGTCAACGTCGACACGTCGCTCTATGGCGTCTTCATCGAGGACGAATGGCGCCCGAGCGCCAACCTCAAGGTCAACCTCGGCCTCCGCTGGGACTACGACAGCGACGGCAACAACCCCGACTTCACGCACCCGCTCCTTCCGGACGGCCGCGACACCGACACCGACAACTTTCAGCCGCGGCTCGGCATCAACTGGGACGTGACAGGTGAAGGCACGATCGTCGCTCGCGGCGGCGCGGGACTCTTCACCGGCCGTTATCTGCTCGTCCCCTCGTTCACCGAGCTGCAGCAGAACG
>JAMPYE010000604.1 GCA_023700825.1 Thermoanaerobaculia bacterium
GTGATCACGGTCATGTAGACCGCGTCGAGGACGGAATGCGTCGGAGAGAGGATCGTGTAGCCGACCGTGCCGATCGTGAAGATGATCAACATCATCACGGTCGACGCGATGAACGGCTTGTAGGGGCTGTCGGCGAGGAAGCTCCTGCCGGGCGCCGAGGGGCGCAGCCACCTCGCCCAGGCGATCGCGCACGAGAAGAGATTCGCGAACGACGCGACGCCTCCGATGATCAACGCGATCGCGAAAAGCCGTGCGCCATGGCCCGACAGGTCGATGACTTCGCGGTAGCCGACGGTCGTGAGCGTGATCACCGTCATGTAGAGGGCGTCGAAGAGCGAGTGCGTCGGCGAGAGGATCGCGAAGCCGATCACTCCGAACAGGAAGACGACTGCGGAGACGGCGAAGGCGACGCCGAGCCGCGCGCGCGCGTGCGCCGCCAGCACGTCGTCGGGCTCGCCTGGGTCGTGGCGCCACGAGAAGGCGACGAGGTTCACGAGGAACAGCCCGAAGGAGAGCACCCCGGCGAGCAGCAGCCCCACCGTGAAGAGCCGGCCACCCGGGCTCGCGGAAAGGTCGATCGCCTCGCCGTACCCGACCGTCGCCAGCGTGATCGCGGTCATGTAGACCGCGTCGAGGACCGAATGAGTCGGGGAGAGGATCGTGTAGCCGACGACGCCAACGAGGAAGACGAAGCCCAGCAGCAACGCCGAAAGGACCAGCGGCCTCGATGCCCGGGAGCCCTCACCCTTCATCGCCATGGCTCAGCAGTGTGAGGATATGGCAGCGGATGAAAGCAGGTCAAAGGTCAGAGGTCAAAGGTCAAAGCAGGCCAGCGGCAAAAAGCCCAAGGCCTTCGCCTCCTGCCCGTTGCTTTCGCTGGTCGCTGGTCCGCCTCGTGCCTGCTTTGACCTCTGACCTTTGACCTCTGACCTTTGGCCTTTGGCCTTTGGCCTCTGGCCTGCCGGTCTACTCCTTCTCGAACGTGAGCGCGGCCGAATTCATGCAGTAGCGCAGGCCCGTCGGCTTCGGGCCGTCGGGGAAGACGTGGCCGAGGTGCGAGTCGCAGCGGCTGCAGACGTTCTCGGTGCGGCGAGACCAGAGGCTGTTGTCTTCGCGATTCGTGACGTTCTCGGCGTGGATCGGCGCCCAGAAGCTCGGCCAGCCGGTGCCGGAGTCGAACTTCGTCTCGGAGCTGAAGAGGGGAAGCCCGCAGGCGGCGCAGTAGTAGGTACCCTTCTCGTGATTGTCCCAGTAAGCGCCGGTGAAGGCACGCTCGGTCCCGGCCTTGCGGCAGACCTTGTACTGCTCGGGGGTGAGCTGTTTCTTCCACTCGTCGTCGCTCTTGACGACCTTTTCGCCATTCCATTTCATCTTCGGGTCTCCTTTGACCGGCGTCGCGGCGCGCACCGAGCTCGCCGGCGTAAGGTACCGTGTCGCGACGAGCGCGACGAAAACCGCGAGGATCAGTAGCAGTGCTCGTTTCATCGGGGTCTCCTCTCGAGGGGGGAACGAAGGGGGCTCCGCCCTGATTTCATCGCGGCTCCGGTTGTTTCACGGGAGTTCCACATTGGAGCGGGCGGCTGGTGCGCATCCGGCGCGGCGCTCTTCCAAATGGAGGCGTCCGGATGATATGAAGTCGCCACTCACGCGACGAGGAAGGAGTTGTCCAATGGCGTTTCAGTACATCGATCCCCACATGTACAAGAAAGTCGAGGGCTGGTACAGCCCGAATCTCGGTCTCGACATGCCGGTCGTCACCTACGGCCACAGCGGCCGTCCGTTGCTCGTGTTCCCGACGGCAGCCGCCGATTTCCTCGAGAACGAGCGCTTCTTCCTCATCAAGTCGATCGAGCCGTTCATCATGGCGGGGCGCCTTCGCGTCTTCTCCATCGAAAGCATCAACAAGCACGCCTGGATGAACAAGCACATCTCCGTCGAGGAGAAGGGACGCCGGCAGGCGCTCTACTCGCGCTACATCGAGGAGGAGCTCGTCCCCTACATGCGCCACGTGGTCGGAAACCCGCACGCGCGCATCGGCGTCACCGGCGCGAGCTTCGGCTGCTTCCATGCCGCCAACGCGCTTTTCCGCCGCCCCGACATGTTCGACGTCCTCATCGGGATGAGCGGTTTCTACGACCTGGGGCCCGATTACTTCCACGGCTACGGCGACGACAACACGTACTTCAACAACCCGATGTCGTACGTCCCGAACCTCGACGGCTACTTCCTCGACCTGCTGCGCAACCACTGCTCGATCAACCTGGTGACCGGCCAGGGAGCGTACGAGGCGCCCGGCGAGTCGATCCGGTTCTCCGAGATGCTCAACAACAAGGGGATCTCGAACAACCTCGATCTGTGGGGGCAGGACGTCAACCACGACTGGCCGTGGTGGCGGAAGATGCTCCCGTATTACATCGAGCGTCTCGGCTGGTAGGGGCGAAAGCGGATCCGCCCGGAGGCTACTCCGGCGCGTGACACGCGACACATCCGCGTGAGCGCCGGCAGCCCTATTTTCGTACCCGGACTTCCGACACGATGGACCTGAGCACGACGTACCTCGGGCTGAAACTGCCGCATCCGTTCATCGTCGGCTCGAGCCCGCTTTCCGACACACTCGACGGCGCGCGCCGGCTCGAAGACGCGGGTGCGGCGGCGATCGTGCTTCGAAGCCTCTTCGAAGAGCAGATCCGCGGCGAGAGCGAGCGCGCCGGCTCGCCGAACGGGGAAGCGAGCGTCGATTCGCTCCCGGAGATCCATCTCGAGAACCTCCGCCGGCTCAAGGAGGCGCTCGATATCCCCGTCATCGCCTCGCTCAACGGTTCGACGCTCGGTGGGTGGATCAGCTGGGCCGCCGCGATGCAGGAGGTCGGCGCCGACGCGATCGAGCTGAACGTCTACGAGGTTGCCACCGACGAGAGCTACTCGTCGGAGCATGTCGAGAAGATGGCAGCCGAGATCGTGCGCGAAGTGCGGAGCGCGGTTCGAGTCCCCGTCGCGGTGAAGCTCCTTCCGTTCTACTCGTCGCTCCCCTGGTTCGCGAGGCAGCTCGAGAAGGCGGGAGCCGACGGCATCGTCCTCTTCAAC
>JAMPYE010000043.1 GCA_023700825.1 Thermoanaerobaculia bacterium
AGCGTCACCATCGGGAACGAGAACTGCCCCCCCGAGATGTAGCGCAGTTTGCCGGCGCTGTTGACGAGCTCGTCCATCGCGAACGTCAGGAACGGCGCGAAGAGCAGGTCGATCACGGGGCGCAGCCCCGTCGCGGCGGCGCCCGCCGCGGTGCCGGCAATGATCCCCTCGGCCAGCGGCGTGTTCCGCACACGGTGCGGCCCGAACTCGGCGACGAGCTTGTAGTTCTTGGTCGCGGTTCCCTCACCGAAGGCGATCACCGCGGCATCGCGGCGCATCTCCTCGGCAAGCGCTTCGGTCATCGCTTCTTCACTGGTCATCGTTTTCATGGCGTTCCTCTCAGGCGTAGACGTCGCTGGTCAAC
Source organism: Thermoanaerobaculia bacterium (assembly GCA_023700825.1). Classification (GTDB taxonomy): domain Bacteria; phylum Acidobacteriota; class Thermoanaerobaculia; order Gp7-AA8; family Gp7-AA8; genus JACPDH01. Next base: position 365 of record JAMPYE010000043.1, read on the forward strand.
TGGTCGAACGAGGGATAGGGCGAGTCGACGGCGAATCTCACGGCGTCCTCGACCCGCAGGCGGGCGCGCTCGCGCATCGCCTCGAGCTCCTCGCTCGTGATCTCTTCGCGATCGAGCAGCTTCGCTTCGAACGCGGCGATCGGGTCCTTCGCCTTCCACGAGGCGAGCTCCGCCTTGTCGACGTACGACTGGTCGTCGGGCTCCATGTGACCGCGCGTGCGGTAGGTGTAGGTCTCGAGGAAGTACGGCTTGCCGGTCTTGCGGATGTACGCGACCGCTTCCTTCGCCGCGGCATGCACCGCCTCGACGTCGTTGCCGTCGACCGTCTTCGCCTCGATGCCGTAGCCCTTCGCCCACTCGGAGACGTGATCGGTGAGCATCGTCTCCTTCCGGTGGACGAACGCCTGCCACTGGTTGTTCTCGCAGACGTAGAGGACGGGAAGATTCCAGACGGTGGCGAGATTGACCGACTCGTGGAAGATCCCTTCGGTCGCGGCGCCGTCGCCGAAGAAGACGGCGGCGATCCCCTCGGTGCCCGACATCGACAGCGAGAGGCCGACGCCGGTCACGAGCGAGAGCTCGCCGCCGACGATCGTCGAGGTCAGCACGATGCCGAGCTCCTTCGCCGAGATGTGAAGGCTGCCGCTCTTGCCACCGCAGTAGCCGGTCGCCTTGCCCATGATCTCGGCCATCACTTTGCCGGGATCGGCGCCGCGCGCGAGCAGGTGTCCCGCGCTCCGGTGGTTCGTGAGGATGAGGTCGTGCGGCGCGAGCGCGCGGACGACGCCGACGGCCGAGGCTTCCTGGCCGACCGAGGTGCACATCGTCGGCGACTGGCCGGCGGCCTGAAGGGCGGCCGACTTTTCCTCGAAGGTGCGGATGAGCAGCATCGACTCGAGCGTTTCGGCGACGCTGCGATCGACTGCGGTTGCGAGTGTGGTCACTGGTTTCTCCTTTGTCGTTCCGTGTGGTGGCAACGCATTGCCGTTTCGAACTGCTCGCAATGTACGGACCGCGCAAAGGAAAGATTGCTGTTTGTTCCCTAAGAAAATCGGAAAAACGGACACGTCGCGGTAAACGGCGGACGTCGTTTCCTAACGCATTCCTAAGAAGCGCGAGGCGACAGGCGGGAGGCGATGAGCGGGCCGGTTGCAGAGAATGCGGGTTCGTGCCTGTGGCGGAGGCGCCCTCCCTCCGCGCGACGGCCGGAGGCCGTTGCAACGAGCCTTCTCATCACCTGTCGCCTCTCGCCTTTTCGCCCCTTCAGGAGCAAACGACCTGACGCGAGGCGGAGCGAACCCGGAAAACTCGCGGAGCGCACACTTTCACCACGACCGCCCCGCTCCGAATCCCTAACGCCGTCTCACTTGCTCTCGCGCGGCAGCACGGTCAGCACACGTACGACGAACGCGTGGAACTCGACCATGTACTTCCGCAGGAATTCTTCCGTCGCTCCGTTCGTCACCGTGCCATCTTCCAGAACGAGGCCTTCGGTGAACTGGATGTACGCCTCGGGGGCATTCATCTGTGGCGAGTTGCAGAAGCTGAGCACACTGCGAAGACTCTGCTGCGCAACCGCCGTGCCGAGCGCGCCGGGCGAGGCTCCGATGACCGCCGACGGCTTCCGCGTGAACGAATTCTGCCCCCAGGGCCGGCTCGCCCAGTCGATCGCATTCTTCAGGGCGCCGGGGATCGAGCGGTTGTACTCGGGCGTGATGAAGAGGACGGCGTCGACTTCGGCGATCGCCTTCTTGAACGCGCGCGCCACCGGCGGGAAGTCGGCATCGTAGTCGTAGCAGTAGAGCGGCAGATCCTTGATCGGGATTTCCGTTAGGCGCAGCCCGGCCGGCGCGAGCTTGATCAACGCCTTGGAGAGCTGCCGGTTGATCGATGCCTTTGCGAGGCTTCCGATGAAATAGCCGACCGTGTACTGGCTCATTGAACCTCCCGTGAGAACGTCAGTGATCGACTCGCCAATCACGACGGCGCACGGCCGTCGCGATCGCGTGGACGTATTGGCGATGCACCCCAATCTAGCCCCCGTCGACTCGCTGCGCAAGCGACAGAATCGGCACAATCTTCGCCGGCGCACTCCTCATCCGCTTCCGCCCATTCGCTCCGGGCTCTGCTTTCCGTTGACACTGCGCCGCTCCCTCCTCCACGATTCCCGCGCGAGGAACGAACGATGACCGTGATCGAGGAACGCAACGACTCCGTGATCGAGTTCACCACCCGCGCGATCGTGGCGGGAATTCTCTTCGGCGTGCTTTTCGGCGCTGCCAACGCCTACCTCGGATTGCGCGTCGGTCTGACGGTATCGACCTCGATTCCGATCTCGGTGCTCACCGTCGCGCTCTTCAAGCTGATGCCGAAGCGCGGCGGCAGCATGATCCTCGAGGCGAATATGTCGCAGACGATCGGCTCGGCCAGCTCGTCGCTCGCCGCCGGGACGATCTTCACGATTCCTGCGCTCTTTCTCTGGGGGATGGCGCCGCCGTTCTGGCAGGTCGCGATCCTCGCGCTGCTAGGGGGGCTGCTCGGCATCTCCGCGATGGTGCCGCTCCGCCGGCTCCTCATCGTGAAGTCGGCCGACGAGCTGCCGTACCCGGAAGGAACGGCGTGCGCGGAAGTGCTGCGCGCGACGACGACTGCCACGACGGGGGGCGGCGGCCGCTGGATCTTCATCGGCATCGCGGTCGGCGCGGCCGTGAAGCTCGGCCTCGGCGCCTTCATGCTCTTCGCCTCCGAGCTCTCGATGCATCTCCCGGTCCTGCCGAAGGCCGAGCTCTCGCTCGAGATCGCCCCCGCGCTCCTCGCCGTCGGCTACATCCTCGGCTATCGCCAGTCGGCGATCATGGTCTCGGGGAGCCTGATTTCCGCGATCGTGCTCACGCCGCTGATCGCGCTCGTCGGCGCCTCGCTCACCGCGCCCATGTTTCCGGAGATGACGATGCCGATCTCCGACATGACGGCGAGCCAGATCTGGTCCCGCTACGTGCGCTACATCGGCGCGGGAGCCGTCGCCGCCGCGGGCATCGTCGCCGTGGCCCGGGCCCTGCCGACGATGGCGAGCTCGTTCGCGGCGGTGATGAAGGGCTTGCGCGGCAAGGGCCTTGGCGCGGACGCCGACGGCAACATCCCGCGCACGGACCGCGACATCCCGTCGTGGATCGTCGTGCTCGTGCCCGGCCTCGTCGTGCTCACGCTGATCGGAGTGCCGGGCCTCTTCTCGGGCGGCATGTCGCTCTTCCCCCGCATCGTCGCCGCGCTCGGTGTCGCGATCTTCGGCGTTTGCTTCGTCGTCGTCTCGTCGCGGATCGTCGGCCTCATCGGTGTCTCCTCGAATCCGACCTCGGCGATGACGCTGGTGACGCTGCTCGGCGTTTCGGTGATCTTCGTGATGGCGGGATGGAGCGATCCGTCGGCGCGCGCGGCGATCCTCACCGTCGGGACCGTCGTCTGCATCGCGGCATCGAAGGCGGGCGACATCTCGCAGGACCTGAAGACCGGCTACCTCGTGGGCGCGACCCCGGCGAAACAGCAGTTCGGCCAGTTCATCGGCGCCGCGTTCGCCTGCTGGGCGATCGCCGGGACGGTGCTGCTGTTAGGCAACGCCTTTACGTTCGGATCTCCCGAGCTCCCGGCGCCGCAGGCGACGCTCATGAAGACGGTGATCGAGGGCGTACTCTCCGGCTCGTTGCCGTGGGGCCTCGTCGGGACCGGAGCGGGACTTTCGATCTGCGCGCTGATCGCCGGGCTTCCGGGACTCGCCTTCGCCGTCGGCATCTATCTGCCGCTCGGCAGCCTCACGCCGATCTTCGTCGGCGGCATCGTGCGCCGCATCGTCGAGTCGCGGCGGGGCGGCAAGCCGGGCGACAGCGACCCCGGCGTGCTAGGCGCGTCGGGGATGATCGCCGGCGAGGGGCTCGCGGGCGTGCTGATCGCCTTCCTCGTTGCGGGCGTCGGCAAATGGCCCGACTCCGCGGTCAGCCGCGCGCTCGGTTCGGTTCACTTCGCCTCGCGCGACTTCGCGCACATCGGAGGAACCGCGGCGGTCGTCTGCGGGATCGCGGTCGTGCTCGCGGTCTGCGCGCTGCTCTACCGCGCTGGACGTTCGGCGGATGAAGACCAGGCGGCCGCAGAGGAAAGTTAGGCGAGGCTGTGGCGCAGGCATTCCTGCCTGCGCGGATTGATGTGGAGCAGGCACTCCTGCCTGCTCGCGGCGCGAAGCGTCGCCCCGTCGCCGGGCATTCCGATCCTCGCCCCCACTCGTCAGAATACAAAAGGGCGCACATCGGAATGTGCCGCCCCGACAGTCGCCTTCGGCGACGCGCAGGCAGGAGTGCCTGCGCCACATCACATACGGATCCGCCTTACGGCCGGCGACGACCGCCGGGACCACCGGAGCGCCCCGAGGAGGGACGTGACTGGCGATTCTTCCAGGGTGTCGCATCGAACGGATTCGTGCGTTTCTCAAGGCGGCCGGACGACGGGGCGCTCGTCTGCGCGGGTCTTCCGTCACGGCTCGAGGTCGTCGATGCCGCGGCCGGACGTCCCTGCGGACGATCGAAGCGACGGGCGTTTCCGCCATCGCGTGACGGGGCCGGACGGCCGGAGCCAGGCCTTCCACCTGTGCGGTGAGCCTGGCCTTCGCGACGGCCGCCATCGCTCTGCCGGCGCGCGCCCTGATTGACGGCGTTGTACTTGGCCGCGGACTCCGCGGCTGCGACTTCGCTGGCGCGCGCGTCGAAGCCTTCGACTTTCGTGCGCGGAATGCCGCGTCCCAGGAAACGCTCGAGCTGGCGGAGATCCGCAATCTCGTCGGGAGCGACGAAGCTGATCGCATCGCCGATCGCATGCGCGCGGCCCGTGCGTCCGATGCGATGCACGTAGTCCTCGGGCTGCGGCGGGAAGTCGAAGTTGACGACGTGCGAGATCTTCTCGACGTCGATCCCGCGTGCCGCGATGTCGGTCGCGATGAGGCAACGGACCTCTCCCGACCGGAACTTCTTGAGGGCCAGCATCCGCTGTCCCTGGGTTCGGTTCGAGTGGAGCGTCGCGGTCGTGATGCCCGCCGCGGCGAGCTTCCGCGCGATCTTGTCCGCACCGTGCTTCGTGCGCGAGAAGACGAGCACCATCTCGAGCGCCTTGTCCTTGAGCAGGTGGATCAGAAGATCGGCCTTCGCCGCCTTCGACACCTCGATGACCTGCTGCGAAACGAGCTCGGCGGGAGTGGCGCGCGCGCCGATCTGCACGATCACCGGATCCTTGAGGAAGTCCTTGGCGATCCCTTCGATGTCCTTCGAGAGCGTCGCGGAGAACAGGAGCGTCTGGCGCGTCTTCGGGAGCTTCGCGACGATCTTCCTGATCGACGGCAGGAAGCCCATGTCGAGCATCCGGTCGGCCTCGTCGAGAACGACGAACTCGATGTCCTTGAAGTCGACGAAGTTGCGTCCCATCAGGTCCATGAGGCGGCCCGGGGTCGCGACCACGAAGTCGACGCCGCGGCGGAGCGCATCGATCTGAGGCTGCTCGCCTACGCCTCCATAAATCGTCTTGTACTTGAGATGGAGATGGCGGCCGTACGCCTGCACGTTCTCCTCGATCTGGACGACGAGCTCGCGGGTCGGAGCGATGACGAGCGCGCGCATGCAGCGCGACGGTCCGCGCGTCTGCATCTTCTCGAGCATCGGGAGGACGAACGCTGCGGTCTTGCCGGTTCCGGTCTGGGCGACGCCGATGACGTCACGCCCTTCGAGGATCGCGGGGATGGCCTTCGTCTGGATCGGCGTCGGCTCTTCGTAACCCGCCTCGCGGACGGCTTTGGTGATTTTCGGCCCGAGGCCGAGTGCTGTAAATGGCATAAATTTCCCTTCTTCTCTTCAGTTTTACTGATTATTCACTCTGAAGGAAAGGGTGCCACGGCGGGACAACGACCTGCAGATGTGAGGCAGCGACATCAAGGAACCGGAAGAGGGGGAGGAAAATTGCGAGGAGGCGGGGGCGGGCGGGATGGACGGGTGTAAGGCGCAACCCCTGAAGTTAGAAGTTAGAACGCTGAATGTTGAATCCAGAAAAGAGGCCGGGGTCGTTTCCGGGTTCCCTTTCTGGGTTCAACATTCAGCGTTCCAACTTCTAACTTCAGGGTTTGCGTCGTCGTTCCGCAGCTCGCCCCGTGGCCCGCGCCCCTGGCCGCACAACCCTAACTATGCACCCCAGGCGCCTCTCTCCCCGTCTTCTCCACGTATTCCAGATACGAGCCGCCGTAGAACATCGGGCCGTCGTGCTCTTCGCCGCTGAGCTCGAGCACGCGGCTCGCGAGGCCGCGGAGGAAGGTGCGGTCGTGCGAGACGAAGAGCATGGTCCCCTCGAAGCTCTTCAGGGCCTCGACGAGCATCTCCTTCGTCGCGAGGTCGAGGTGGTTCGTCGGCTCGTCGAGGACGAGGAAATTAGGCGGGTCGAACAGCATTCGCGCCATGACGAGGCGCGACTTCTCGCCGCCCGAGAGCGAGCGGATCCGCTTGTCGACGTCGTCCCCGGAGAACTGGAACGCTCCGAGGAGCGTGCGGATCGTGCCGAGCCCCTCCATCGGAAAGTCCTTCTGCATCTGGTCGATCACCGTGAGCTCGGGGTCGAGCAGGTCGAGCGCCTGCTGCGCGAAGTAGCCGACACGAAGGCTCGCGCCCAGGCGGACCGAGCCCGAGTCGGGCTCCAGCGCGCCCGCGATCATCTTGAGCAGAGTCGACTTGCCGGCGCCGTTCTTTCCCATCACGCACCAGCGTTCGCCGCGCCGCACGTGGAAGTCGAACGAGTCGTAGATCGTGCGCCTGCCGAAGCGCTTCGACACCTTCTCGAGCATCGCGACGTCGTCGCCGGAACGGCCGGGGGTACGGAAGTCCCACTTCACGACCTTACGCTTCTTCGGCGGCTCCAGCTTTTCGATCTTCTCTAGCGCCTTCACGCGGCTCTGGACCTGCGCCGCTTTCGCGGCATGGGCTGAGAAGCGGTCGATGAAGCGCTGCTCCTTGGCGAGCTTCGCCTGCTGGCGCGCGTACGCCGCTTCCTGGTTGGTCTCGCGGATCTCGCGCTCGCCGAGATAGAAGTCGTAGTTGCCCGAGTAGGTGACGATGTCGCCGCCGTCGATCTCGACGATCTTCGACACGATGCGGTTCATGAAGTCGCGGTCGTGCGACGTCATGAAGAGCGTCGAGCTGACCGACTTGAGAAAGTTCTCGAGCCAGAGGATCGACTCGATGTCGAGATGGTTCGTCGGCTCGTCGAGCAGCAGCACGTCGAAGTTGCCGAGCAGGACCTTCGCCATCGACACGCGCATCTTCCATCCGCCGGAGAGAGCGCCGACGTCGCCGTCGATCTGGTCGTCGGCGAAGCCGAGGCCGAGGAGGCACTCCCGCGCGCGCGACTCGAGCTCGTACCCGCCGAGGTGCTGGTACTCCTCCTGGACGTGACCGAAACGCTCGAGGATCGCGTCCATCTCGTCCATGCGGTCGGGGTCGGACATCGCGTGCTCGAGGTCGACGAGCTCGTGGTGAAGGTCGCCGAGGCGCCCGGAGCCAGCGATCGCCTCGTCGAGCACGGAGCGGCCCTGCATCTCGTCGACTTCCTGGCGGAAGTAGCCGATCGACATCTTCTTCGGGATCGAGACGTCGCCGTCATCGGGCGCTTCCTCGCCGACGATCATGCGGAAAAGCGTCGATTTGCCGGCGCCGTTGGGCCCGACGAGGCCGACCCGCTCGCCCGGATTGAGCTGGAACGAGGCGTCGATGAAGAGAATCTGCCTGCCGTGCTGCTTCGAAACGTTGGAAAACGAGATCATTGGCCCTTCGTGTGCTGTCGAGTCGCCGCGACCTGCGGCACCCGGGTAACGCGAGTTGGGCCGATTCTGTTTCCTGCGGGGACAGCAGGGGCGCAAAGCCCGAAGCCAGGATTCGCCTCAGCGATGGCCGCCGAGCCGCGGCATCACGGCGCGCGCTGAATACGATCTGCGAGGACGGGCGGGCGGGTCGGGACGCTCGGCACGGTCGGTCCGCGGGATCTCTCGTGCCACGGGGATGTCCCGCAGGCGTCCGCGGCCGCCGCCATCGCAGAAGCCTCCACGCCAGGAGACACCCCAGTAGGCGCCCTCCAAGTCGTCGCCCGCCCAGTCGTCGTAGACGAGCGGACCGTCGAACGACGAGAACTGCGCGGGAGTGTCCACGTGGTCGATCACGATCAGATTCGGCGCCGGCGAGGCGTCGCGAAGCTGCCGGCGCGCGATCGCCTCGATCATCGGGTCGGTGCGAAGGGATCCGCCGCGAAGGCGGAGGCGCGGAGACGGAGCCTCCACGACGAGCTCCGCGATCCCGTCATCGCCCGTCTCGAGCCGCGCGGGAGTGCGCGCGGGATCGGCGAAGGCGATGGTCACGCGCGACCCCGGCTGGGAGGCATTCTCGAGCCGGATGCGGGACGAGTCGTTCGCGAGGGCAGGAAACGAGAGAACCGCGATCAGCATCGAAAGCGCCCAAGGTCGGCTCATCGCTCACCTCTGTCACGTGTCAACAGGAGGGGGCGATGCCGAAATCCCCTATCCAGGGGACGGACACGAGCGGGATCCGACCGTTTCGACCGGTGACATCGCTCGCGCTTTGCGGTATGTTCGGACGTCTCGTTAGTACCCGCGGGCGCGGGCAGAGCTTTCTCCATGGCTCCCACATCCGACCAGGCCACACGCAAGATCAAGTTCGGGACCTCCGGGTGGCGGGGGATCATCGGCGAGGATTTCACGTTCGCGAACGTCCGGATTGCGGTGCAGGGAATCGCCAACTACCTGCGCAGGAGCGGCCTGGACAAGACAGGAATCCTCGTCGCCTACGACACGCGATTCCTCTCCGAGAAGTTCGGCGCCGAGGCTGCGAAGGTCCTGTCGTACAACGGCATCCGCGCGTTTCTGTGCAACCGGGACGTTCCGACGCCGTGCGCGGCGTTCGAGACGGCCCGTCGCCGGCTCGGCGGGACGATCAACTTCACGGCGTCCCACAATCCGCCCGAGTGGAACGGGCTGAAGTTCTCGACCGCGACTGGGGCGCCGGCCCTTCCCGACGTGACCCACGCGATCGAGAAGGAAATCCACGCCGTCCATGCGGCCGCCGACAATCTCGACGTCTACGCGAAGCCGGAGCTGATCGAAACCGTCGATCCGCGCGAGCGCTACCTCGCGGCGCTCCGGGACAAGATCGACCTCGATGCGATCAGGAAGGCGGGGTTGCGGATCGCGATCGACTGCCTTTACGGCACCTCGCGCGAGTATCTCGACCTCTTCCTTCTGGACGCGGGCGTACCGATCAAGAACATCCACAACTACCGCGACCCGTACTTCGGCGGCTACTCGCCGGAGTGCAACCAGAAGAACCTGCTGGAGCTGCGCAAGCTCGTCGCCGAGGAGAAGCTCGACATCGGGCTCGCGACCGACGGCGACGCCGATCGCTTCGGCATCATCGACGAGCGCGACCGCTTCGTGCCGGCAAACAACATCATCGCCCTGCTCGCGCTCTACCTGAAGCGGAAACGAAACATCCCGGGCGGGCTCGCGCGCTCGGTTGCCACGACGCACCTGATCGACGACATCGCCGAGAAGCTCGACGTGCCGCTCTTCGAGACCCCCGTCGGGTTCAAGTACATCGCCGAGCTGATTCTGGAGAACAAGATCGCCCTCGGCGGCGAGGAGAGCGCGGGGCTCTCGATCTACAAGCACCTTCCCGAGAAGGACGGCATCCTCGCCTGCCTGCTGGTCACGGAGATGGTCGCCACCTCGGGGAAGCGGATCAGCGAGCTGACTGCCGAGCTCTTCGAGGAGTTCGGGCCGCGCTACTCGACGCGGCTCGACGTGAAGATGACCCCCCACCTCGACGAGCACCTCGCCGAAAAACTCAGGCATCCGCCGCGCGAGCTCGAAGGGCTCAAGGTCCAGAGGGTCGTCAGGACCGACGGCGTCAAACTGATCTTCGAGGGCAACCGCTGGCTCATGTTCCGCTCTTCGGGCACCGAACCGGTCGCCCGGATGTACGTCGAGGCCTGCAGCCCGAAGGAGCTCAAGCACCTGGTGAGCGTGGGGCGCAAGCTCGTCTTTGCCTGAGCCGCGCTCCTGCCGGAAGGGCGAGCCCGATCGCGGAGAGACCATACCGATGAAATACCAGTTCGAGCACCACTTCCTCGTCTGCACCGGCGCACGCTGCAACCGTGAGGATCGGGGCGAAGAGCGCGGAGAGAAGATCCAGGAGACGCTCAAGGACCTGAACCGCGAGCTCGGCCGCAAGGCGACCGTCCGCGTGTGCAAGGTCTCGTGTCTCGACCTCTGCGACCACGGGCCGAACATGATTCACTATCCCACGGGCGAGGTGTACTCGCATCTCGATCGCGACTCCGCGAGGCGCGCCTACGGAGGCGAGATGGGCGACGGGCCGGTGGCGGAAGACAAGAAACTCGAACTGCAGGACGAAGGCCAACGGTCAGAGGTCAAAGCAGGCCAGAGGCCATAGGCCAGAGGCCAAAGCAGGCGGGAGGCGAGGGACTGGCTGGTGTGTGGCGCAGACACTCCTGTCTGCGCGCGACGCGAAGCGTCGCAATGCCACGTCTGACACGAACCAGGCGGTGCGCCCGTGGCGCGGCGCTCCTTCGAATTCCGAATTCCGCAATCCGCATTCCCGGATGTCGCCTTCGGCGACGCGCAGGCAGGAGTGCCTGCGCCACATCAACGCTCCCCGCCCGCTCTCAATCCCCGATTCTCAATTCTTCATTCGCCGTCTTCGGCGTCCTTCGTTCGCCCATCACCTCCACCACGACGGCACCGATGATCAGGATGGCGCCTAACACGACGTTGCCCGTCGGAATTTCGGCGAAGACGAAGAACGCGAGCACGCTCGTAAGAAGCGGCTCGACGAGAATGGAGAAGTTCACCGCGTAGGACGGGAAATGCTGCATCGCGCGGTTGAGAAGGGTGTGCCCGAGGAGCGTCGGGACGGCAGCGAGCAGGGCGAGCCAGAGCCAGTCGATCGGGCGCGCCGCGAGAAGCAAGTCGCCGCTCAAAGCCGCGACGGCGGCAAGCATCAAGCCCGACATCGTGTAGACGGCGCCGAGATACGGCACGAGGGGCCCGCGGCGGCGCGTGCCGAGGAGCAGGTAGACCGCGACCATCGCCGTCCCGGCGATCGAGTAGAGGTCACCTTTCCCCGCCAGCCCGCCCTTGAGAAAGTCGCCGTGCGCGAGGATCGCGGCGCCGGCGAGGCCCCCGACGAGCGAGAGGATGTTGCGCCGCGTGGGGGGGAGCTTCTCGAAGACCGCCTGAAGGACGAGCGCGAAGAGCGGCTGCGTCGCGAGCAGCACGACCGACGAGTTGATCGACGTCATGAAGAGCGACGCAATCCAGAGGTAGAAGTGCGCCGCGAGAAAGAGCGCCGCGACGAACGCGATTCCGAAATCTCTCCGCGAGAGCCGCGGCGCGCCCGTGAACGCCGACCAGGCGACGAAAACGAGTCCCGCCATGAGCAGCCGCCAAAACGCGATCGTCGTCGGGGGCGACACGCAGAGCTTGATCAGGATCGCGCTGACCGAAACCGCGAGCAGCGCGATCGTGAGCGAAGCGACGTGGGAGGGGTGGGCCATTCGACAGAGAGTACTTCGGAGAGCCGTTCAGGGGAGAGAACATCGAATGCAGAATGCAGAACGGAAAAATGTAGAAAAGTGCCGTTCGGCGACAGCTTCCTTCTACATTCTTCCGTTCTGCATTCTGCGTTCTGCATTCATTGTTCGGAACTCCCTCTACTCCGCATCGAACAACCCCTCCACGAAATCGTTCGGGTCGAACGGGATGAGGTCGTCGGCGGCTTCGCCGACGCCGACGAATTTCACCGGAATCTGGAACTGGCGCATGATCGAGAGGACCACGCCCCCTTTCGCCGTGCCGTCGAGCTTCGTGATGACGATGCCTGTGACGTTCGCCGACTTGAGGAACGCCTCCGCCTGGCTGACGCCGTTCTGTCCGGTCGTTCCGTCGATCACGAGAATCGTCTCGTGCGGCGCGCCCGGGAGCTCCTTGTCGATCACGCGGTGAACCTTCGCGAGCTCCTGCATGAGGTGCGCCTTGTTGTGAAGGCGCCCGGCGGTGTCGATGATCGCGACGTCGACGCCGCGCGACTTTGCCGCGGCGACCGTGTCGTGCGCGACGGCCGCAGGATCGGATCCCGCCTTGTGCTTCACGAGCGGCACGCCGACGCGGTCGGCCCACATCTGCAACTGCTCGATCGCCGCCGCGCGAAACGTGTCGGCCGCGCCGAGCAGGACGCTCTTTCCTTCACCCTTCCATCGCATGGCCAGCTTCGCGATCGTGGTCGTCTTTCCGGTGCCGTTCACGCCGACGACGAGTATGACGAAAGGCTTCGACTTCGAGGTGTCGATCGTCTGCATCACCTGCTGAGGGATCAGGGCGCGCGTCTCTTCCTTGACGATCCGCGAGAGCTCGTCCATGTCGCGGATCTTGTTCTGGCGGATCCGCTCCTCGACCTTTCCGATGATCGCGCCGGTCAGCTCCGCTCCGACGTCGGCGCCGAGCAGTCCCTCCTCGAGCGCGTCGACGACCCCCTGGTCGACGCCGAGCTCCGGCGTGAACGCCTCCTTCACCTTGTCGATGACCTCGGTGTGGGTCATGAAAAGGCCGCGCTTCAGCTTCTGGAAAAACGATTTCTCGGCCATCGGGCTCTCCGGGGCGGACTTGTAATGGACGGACGGGGGAACGGTCAAGCTGTCGGACGAGTTGAGTCGCGCGCACGGTCAGCGCGGACCGGATGAAAACCGAAATGTCGAATGAAGAATGAGGAATGGAGAATGAAGAAGGGGGCGCCGTGGAGCCATGCTTTCTTCATTCACCATTCCTCATTCTTCATTCGGCATTTCGGTTTCTGAACACACTTACCAACCCGCGCAATCGTGCGGCGGCCGCCTGAAGCCTCCGAGCCGTGAGACTCAGTGCCCCAGACCGCGTTTCACCATGGCCTCATCCACAGTCAACACCGCCCGCCCGTCCGGACCTTTCGCCGGCGTCGCGCTCGAGGGATCGAACTCGGCGTCGCGGATGACGCGGCGCCAGACTTCCTTGAGTGCGCGCGCGCCGAGGCGCTTCTGGCGGGCTGCTTCCCAGGCGATCATCTTCATCGCCCCACGCGTGATCTGGAGGTCGAGCCCGAACTGCACGAACCACGCGCGCGAGCGGCGGAAGACCGAGCCTTCGGGCTCGACGAAGATCCGGGCGAGATCCTCCTCGCGCAGGTCGCGCAGAACGACGATCGACTCGAATCGCGAGACGAACTGGGGCGTCATGCCGTAGCGGAACAGGTCCTCGTACTTCATGTAGTCGCGCAGGTGGAACGGCATCTCCTCGCGGATCACGCCGGTCTCGGAGACGACGCTGACCGGCCGCAGCGGCGCGACGTCGGTGCCGAGCACGGCGCGCCGGTAGACCGAGTCGTACATCTCCTCGAACGCGCCGCCCGCGACGAAGAGGATCGCCGCCGAGTTGATCGCGACCGTTCGCTTCTCGGGCGCGTCGATCTCGAACTCGACGTTCTCGTTCTCCATCAGCGTCAGCAGCGCTTCCTGCGCGACGATTCCCTTCACGTTCGCGTCGTTGCCGACGCTCGCGCGGATCTTGTCGACTTCGTCGATAAAGACGATGCCGCGCTCGACCCACCGGAGGAGCTCCTCGAGAGGAGCCTGCGGCCCCAGCGTCTTCATCGCATTGGCGTAGAGCCGGTTGAGAACCGAACGCCCGTAGCCCTCGCGCTCCTCGGCGAGGACGTTTGCGTTGATCCGGATCACGTTGGAAAAGCGCGCGAGCTCGGGCCGGCCCCGCAGCGTGTGCTCGACGGCGCGCATGAGCGTCGTCTTCCCCGAACCCGAGTTGCCCACGAGCAGGATGTTGTCGCCGCCCTGTCCCGAGATGTGCTTCACGATCGCAACCGCGATCTCGCGCGTCGCTTCGTCCTGGCCGAGCACCGTCCTGCGGAGCTCGTCGCACATCTCGGCGGGGCGCATGGGCAACGTCATCGTTCCCTCATTCGAACGCGATCCGCACCCGCTTGCGCAGATGCCCGAAGAAGGCGCCGACCAGCGCCCCGGTCGAGTTCCAGATCACGTCGTTGATGTCTGTGACGCGATTCGGGAGGAAGTACTGCGTTCCTTCCACCGCGAAGCTCAACCCCATGGCGAGAAGGACCGTCAGCAGATAGCTCTGCGAAGCGGGGCGCGACGGCGTGTCGAGCACGAGAAACGCAAGAAAACCCCATGGCAGGAAAAGCAGCACGTTCAGGATCAGCGGTGAGATCAGCGCGACGAAGATCGGGAACGGAACTGGTCCCTCGGAGAGCTTCTCCTGCAGCACCTTGAGCTCGTGAAACGGAACGGGGTCGACCTTCGTGTAGGCCTTGCCCGACGCCCAGAGCGTGACCAGCGCGATCACGACCGTCATCAGGAGCAGCAGGACGATCGTCGTCGGACGTCCGAT
>JAMPYE010000605.1 GCA_023700825.1 Thermoanaerobaculia bacterium
AAGAGAATGACGCCGCTCCGGCTCCAGCTGCCTCCACGTCCGTTTCGCGCGTCGCAGAGCACCTGCGGAGGACCGCCGCTGGCGTCGATTTTTCTCAGCTTGCCGTTCGAGAAGAAGCCGATGAAGCGGCTGTCGGGCGACCAGAACGGAGAGTGTCCGCCATCCGTTCCGGCAAGAGGCTGCGCCGTGAGCGCGTCGAGCGAACGAACCCAGAGCGTCGTCTTGCCCGACGAATCGCGCGCGGGGAAAACGAGGCGCTTCCCGTCGGGCGAAAGGGCCATCGCCCCGTTGGTCGGCTCGAACACCAGCTTGTCTGGCGGAAGGAGCGTCGCGCGCAAGACGCGCGGCGGCGCCTTCGTCGCGTAGATCACGCCGAGGGTCGCGGCGACGGCGACGAGCGCGGTCGCGGCATGCAGCGCCCACGCGACGCGCAGCTTCGTCTTCCGCTTCGCGAGCAGCGGCGCCGGCTCGCCTGCACGTGATCCCGCCTCGCTGATCCAACGGAGCTGGTCGGCGACGTCGTGGATGCTCTGCCAGCGGTCGTCGGGGTCCTTTTCGAGGCACTTCTTGATGACGTGGTCGAGCGCGGGGGGCGTGAGCGGCGCGACCTGGCTCACCGGAGGCGGCGTGCCCGACACGATCGCTGCGACGAGCGAGGTCTTGTTCTTCCCGACGAACGCTCGCTGACCGGTCGCCATCTCGTAGAGGACCGCGCCAAAGGCGAAGATGTCGGTCCGCGGATCTGCTTCCTGCCCGACGAGCTGCTCCGGCGCCATGTACTGAAACGTCCCGAGAATCGTTCCCTGCTCGGTGAGCGGCTTGTGCACGGTCGGTCCGTCGGCGAGCTGGCTCACGCTCGAGGTCGCGCTCATGAGTGGCCCCGACTTCGCGAGCCCGAAGTCGAGCAGCTTCGCTCCCGCCTTCGTCAGCATCACGTTACCGGGCTTGAGGTCGCGATGGACGATCCCCTGCTTGTGCGCGGCATCGAGTGCGCTGGCGATCTCGGTGCCGTGCCGCAGCACGAGCTCGATAGGAAGCGGGCCCTTGAGAAGCCTGTCCGCCAGCGACTCCCCTTCGATCAGCTCCATGACGAGGTAGTCGATCCCCTCGTCGTGGCCGACGTCGAAGAGGGTGCAGACGTTCGGATGGTTCATCTGCGAGATCGTCTTCGCCTCGCGCTCGAACCGCGCCTTCAGCTGAACGTTCGTCGCGAAGTCGCCCGGCAGGATCTTGATCGCGACGTCGCGCTCGAGTCGCGTGTCCTTCGCACGCCAGACCTCACCCATCCCGCCTGCGCCTAACGGCGAGACGATCTCGTACGGCCCGAGGCGGGTACCGGCGGTGAGTGTCAAGGGATGGCAGGAGTATAGGGCAGAAATGGGAAGGCGGCGAGATGGAAATCGGGCGGGAGAACCACAACGAATGCAGAATGAGGAATGAAGAGAGGGCCAACCCACCATCAGCGGGAGGATTTCTTCGTTCTTCCCCGCTCGGTCATGAAACCACGATCGCCGGCAGCGCCCGGCGGAGCTCAAAGCCGTGAGGCGATCACTGCCTGAAGACGCTCGATGCGTTTCGCGTTCACGCCAAAATCACTCTGCCCGATGCGCGAGGCGGAGCGGATGCTCACGACGGTCCGATCGCCTTCGCGCGCGACGGTGATTGTCACGTCGTCCTTGAATCGCAGGACTCGCGTCGTTGCGACGCCGCGGATCTCGCCACGTGCCGGGTCGGACGACGTGATCTCCAGGCCGATTGCCTTCGCGGAAGCGAGCGCTGCGGCGTAGACAGCTTCCGCGCTCGCCTGGAACGACTGCGGTTGCAGGTTCGGATACGCGGGCGTCTTCCCGGTCGTCACGTCATTGATGACTGGCCACATGGATCGAATGCTGAAGGCGGCAACGACCAGCAGAACGAACATCGATCCGAGAACGAGCCGCGGCCTCTGCACGGTAAGGAGCTTACGGCATTTCTACCAGCGAGAACCAGCGAGTTGTGTCTCGTGGCAGTGGTCACTCCGAGCATCCGGTCGTCCAGGGGCAACGCTCCCGAGGCCAGGGGTCTCGGACGGCCGACGCGACGGCGAGGCCGCTACTCCGGAAGCCCCGCGGCCCAGTTGTGAATCAACTGAACGGGCGGGTCGGACTCGTGCGACGCGTCCTGCAGGACGAGAAACCGCTTCCCGTCGGAGCCAACTGGAGCCGACACGCGCGCGTCGGAAATCCCAAGGCGCACGGGCGTGCCGATCTCGACCGCCTCCCCGAGTCTCACCGGAACTGCCATGATCGCATCGGCCGACTGTCGAAAGTAAACCTCACGCCCGTCGCTGCTCCAGGTCGCGCCGCTGCCGCCGTCGCGCGAGATCTGGAACTTGCGCGTCGCACCGGGGAAGTCGACGAGATACACCTCGCCTCGCCCCGACTCATTCGAGGTGTAAAGCACCCAGCGACCGTCGGGAGAGAAGCCGGCGTCGGCCTCGTTGTACTTCGTCTTGATGAAGTCGCGGATCTCCGGCTTCTCGTCCTCGAGAGACACGAAGGTGATGTCGAAGCTGGTACCCGTACGCTGGGAGGTACCGACGAGCACCTTGGAGTCAGGCGACCAGTCCTGCACGATGAACTCGCTCGATTCGAGCAGCGTCTTGTCGGTGCGGACGCCCGACACCGGCTGCAGCCAGAGCGCGCTCGAGGCCCAGCCCGCTCCCTTCGCGCCCCCGCCGGAGACACCGGTCAGACTCGAGACGGCCAGTCGCTCGCCGTCCGGCGAGAACACGCAGCCGATCGCCGACGGAGAGTTGATGAACGTCGCCCGCCGCGACTGCTTCGTCGTCGTGTCGACGATCCAGAGGTCGAGCGCCTGTGCGTTGGATTCGGCGCGCGAGATCGCGACCTGCGTGAGGTCGCGACTGACCGCTGCGACAGTGAACTTACCCGGGGCGCCGAGCGTCTCGACGAGCCGGCCGTCGCGGTCGAACCACGCGAGGATCGATTCGGGCTCGAATTCGTGGCGGAACACGAGCAGACCCGTTCGTGAAGCGGAGAAGTCTGCCAGGTCGCGCGGGTTCCAGTAACCGAGATTCTCCG
>JAMPYE010000606.1 GCA_023700825.1 Thermoanaerobaculia bacterium
GACGAGCTTCCACGTCTCTCCCGCGTCGCGTGACACGAAGAGCGCCGCGGGCTCGACGCCGCAGTAGAGCGTGTCGGGCTCGGAGTCGCGGCCCGGGACGATCTGCCAGATCTGCTTGAGCTCGGCGCCGGTTCCCTCAGGGAACTTCACGCTCGCCGACTCGGGCTTCGTCCAGGTCTTCCCGAAGTCGTCGCTCGTGTTCAGCGTGGCGCCCCAGTGCCAGCTGAGCGGCCCAGCCCACAGACGATGGCGGCCGGCGCGAGAGTCGTACGCCATTGCGTAGACCGGGTTTCCCGCGAAGTACGGGCCACCGATTTCCCACGCGTCGCGCCCCTTGACGGAACGCAGAACGAAGGCACCCTTCATCGTGCCGACGAGCACGAGAACATCGCCGTTACGCGGCGAGACGTGACGGACCTCGGGCATCGAACTGTTCTCCTTTCCTCCGATTCTAACCGCGCGGAAATCGGCCTGAAAGCCGGGGCTGTGACGTGTGTGCAACACCCCGTCGGAAAGGTTTTGCCGTCCGGAAGAGCGCTACACGCTTCAAAAACGTAAAATCCTCGATAGAATCTCCCGCGGAATCACACAGCATGCTCCCTCGAACCGGCTCCGAGCTCGGAATCTACAGGCTGATCGTGCGCCTCGGCGCGGGCGGGATGGGAGAGGTGTGGAAGGCCGAGGACACGCGGCTCCATCGCATCGTCGCGATCAAACTGCTGCCGCACTCGATGACCGGTGACGGGGAATCGCGCGCACGACTGCTGCGTGAGGCGCGCACCGCGGGGCAGCTCTCGCATCCAAACATTGCGACGATCCACGGCATCGAGCTCGACGGCGACACGCCTTACATCGTCATGGAGTACGTCGAAGGGGAGACGCTGACTCGTGCGATCGCGGCGCGCAGCCTGTCGGAGAGCCAGGTCGCCGAAGTCGGCCGCGCGATCGCCGACGCGCTCGCCGATGCGCACGCGAAGGGAATCATCCATCGCGACATCAAGCCGGACAACGTCGTGCTCTCCGGCAGCCGCGTGAAGGTGCTCGATTTCGGGATCGCGAAGCGATTCGGCGAGGACGCGCAGATTCCTGCAGGCGAGTTCGTCACCGAGGCCGGAGTCGTGCTCGGAACCGTGAACTACATGTCGCCGGAGCAGGCGACCGGGAAGCCGCTCGACGGTCGCAGCGATATCTTCGCCCTCGGCGTGATGCTCTACCAGGCTCTCTCCGGACAGCTCCCCTTCCGCGGGAACACAAACCTAGAGACGCTCAAGCAGATCCTCCGGAGCGAGCCGCGCGACCTCTGCGAGATCGCGCCCGCGGTGTCGCGGGAGATGGCCGGCATCGTCTGGCGCTGCCTCAGGAAGAAGGTGGAGGAGCGAACTCAGGATGCCGGCACGCTCGCGAGCGAGCTCGCTCGCGTCGCCGCGCGCGGAGCGACGGCCGCTCCGAAGAAGCTCCCACTTCAGCCTCCCTCGCCCCCGGTCGCTTCCGACGCAGCGGGCGCGCTCGCGGGCGTTGCCGCGACGCCAGGTCCCAAGCCCGTCACCGCCCCGCGCCTCGCGCTGACGAATACGCAGTGGGCGATCGCGGGCGCCGCGTTCGTGATCGTTCTCGCGATCGCGGGCGGATTCGCGGCGGCACGGCTCGTCGGGAAGCCGGACGAGCCCGCCCCGAGTACCGCCTCGCAGGCGGGATCGGCGAGCGGCAGCCTAACGGACTCGGATGTCCCCGCCCCTGCAACGGCGGCGACCACCCAGCCTCCGCCTGTCGCGGTCCCCGAGAATCGGGCGACCCCCGAGCCGAAGACGCAGGGAACGCCGATGCCTGCGCGCGCGCTCCCCGCCACGACCGGGACCGTCGCGGCGACGCGGGCCACGGAAGCGCCGCCGGCCGAGCCGGAAGTGCCTGCGCCCGCGGACGTCGCGCCCGGCGACGAGTACCGCGTGGCACTCGCAGGTCTCGAAGCTTCCGGATGGCACTACCTGGACTCGGCAGGCCGGCTCACGCCGGCCGCGAGCAGGGCGGCGCCCCTGCTGCAGAAGATGCTGCGATCGGAGCCGGGCAACGACTCTGCGAGGCTCTACCTCGCGGTCACGCGTCTCTTCGGCGGGAAGTACGACTCCGCCTCGAAGGAGCTCTTGCCGCTCATCGGTCCGAGCTCCAGGCTCGACGAAACCGAGCGCGTGCTCGCGGGGTTCGCGTACTCGGCCGCAACCACGCTGGCATCGGGAAGCGACCCGGCGGCCCTGGAGGGCTCGTTGCGCGCCAACGCGGCGTACCTCAACAGCAATGCGCAGCTGGCCGCGTTCGCCGAAGACGCGCGCAGGCTGTTAAAGGGACGGACGAAATAGCTCGAGGGACATGCAGGCCTCTCGCCTCTCGTCTCTCGCCTCTCGTCTATCGTCTCTCGCCCCTCGCCCTTCGCCTCTCGCCTGTCGCCTATCGCCCGCTTCGTGAGAGACTTCCTCCACCAAATTTCAACAAGTCACGGAGGTACTCTCCATGGTCTCGCTATCTGCTCTATGGCTTCCCATCCTCTTGTCCGGCGTCGCCGTCTTCATCGTCAGCTCGATCATCCACATGGCGCTGCCGATCCACAAGAACGACTACTCGAAGCTGCCGGACGAAGACCACGTCCTCGACTCCATGCGCGCGGCGGGCGTGGGGCAGGGCGCCTACATGTTCCCGCACTGCGGCAGCCACAAGGACATGGGCTCGCCGGAGATGAAGGAGAAGATGGAGAAGGGGCCGATGGGGATCATGCTCGTGATGCCCAGGGGCGGCCCGGCGATGGGGAAGAGCCTGACGTTGTGGTTCCTCTACTCGCTGCTGATCTCGTTCATGTCCGCCTATCTCGCGAGCCGCTTCCTCACGCCGGGGACGCACTACCTCGCGGTGTTCCGTCACGTCGGCACGACTGCATTCCTCGCGTACGGCATCGGGCAGCTCTCCGACTCGATCTGGAAGGCGCAGCCGTGGAGCTCGACGATCAAGAACGCCTTCGACGGGCTTGCTTACGCGCTCGTGACCGCAGGCGTCTTCGGCTGGCTCTGGCCGAAGTAGGGCTCGAGAGCGGGC
>JAMPYE010000607.1 GCA_023700825.1 Thermoanaerobaculia bacterium
ACGTCGTGCGAAAGAACCTCCAGGAGCTCAAGGGGTCGATCGACATCATCTCCGAGATCGGCAAGGGCTCGACCTTCCGGATCATGCTCCCGATCACGCTTGCGATCATTCAGGCGCTCGTGGTACGCGCCGGCAACGAGAATTTCGCGATTCCACTCACCTCGGTCGAGGAGTCACTCCGGATCCGGGCGCGCGAGATCACGACGGTGGAGCGGCGCGAGGTTTTCAGTCTCAGGAACTTCGCGCTTCCGCTGTTGCGCCTTTCCGACGCGTTCCAGGTCCGCGACGGCCGCGACACCTCGTCCCCCGACACGAAGTGGTTCGTCGTGGTCACTCGCGCCGGCGAGCGGATGGTCGGCATCCTCGTCGACGCGCTCGTGCGCCAGCAGGAGATCGTGATCAAGTCGATCGGCGACCGCCTCAAGTCGATCCCGGGCATCGCGGGGGCGACGGAGATTGGCGAGAACGAGATCATCCTCGTGGTCGACGTCGGGTCGCTGATCGACAACTACGGCCCGACCGCCCGGATGGCGAGAAGTGGGCGGTAGACGATGTTTCGCGAATTCTTCGGTTTCCGCGAGAAGCCGTTCGGCAAGACGCCGAACCCGGCCTACCTCTACGAAAGCCCGCATCACCGCGAGGCTCTCGCACGGCTGGAGTACGCGATCGAAGAAAAGGAGCTTGCGCTCCTCTACGGCGACGTCGGCTCGGGGAAGACGACGCTCTCGCGAGCGTTGATCGACCGGATCGCCGGGGCACGCCCGGTGATCCTGATCATCAACCCGACGCTCTCGCCGGCGCAGTTGCTCCGCTCCATCGCCTCGGGCTTCGGCCTCACGCCGAAGCACCATCGCGCCGACCTTCTCGACCAGATCTACTCGAAGCTCTACGAGCTGTACGAGGAGCGGCGCGAGCCGGTCCTCATCATCGACGAGGCTCAGCTGATCCCGAAGAAAGCGACCTTCGAGGAGATCCGGCTGCTCACGAATTTCCAGCTTGACGACGAGAACCTGCTGTCGATCGTGCTGATCGGGCAGCCCGAGTTGAAGGAGCGCCTCAGCCACAAGGCGTATCGCGCGCTCCGGCAGCGGATCGGAATCCAGTATTCTCTCCGTTCGCTCTCCGAGGAGGAGACCGCCCACTACGTGAATCACCGCATTCGCGTGGCCGGGGGAAGCGTCAATCCGTTTACGATGGAGGCGATGTCGGCGATGTTCCGCTGCAGCGAGGGGATTCCGCGCGTGATCAACACGCTGGCAACGACGGCGTTGCTCGACGCGTACGGCGACGAGTCGAGTACGATCGATGCCGGGAGAATCCTCGCGGCCGCGCGTGAGCACGGGCTCGACGGGGGACAGGGCTGATGGTCGATCTCGTGAAGAACCGGAAGAAGTCGAAGGACTCGAAGGAGGCCGCCGCCGCGTCTGCCGCGGAGGTTCGACCGGGGGTCGAACCGTCGTCGGACGCGCCTGCGCCCGTGGCAGCGGAGGCTGCGCCCGAAGAAGCGCCTGCCGCCGCTCCCGAGCCGCGTTCCGCCGACGAGCCCGCGCCGCAGCCGGCGGCGCCGCTCGCTCCGGAGCCTGCCGCCGCGAAGAGGCGATCCGAGTCCGCGCCTCCGGCGGTGAAGAAGGCCGCGGCTCCTGCGCCCGCACCTCCTGCCACGCCTGCTGAGGAAAAGCCTTCTCCCGCCGTGCCACCTCTCGCCGTCGAGCCTGTCGAAGAATTCGACGACAAGACCGAAGACCGGCTGGCGCGTTTCAAGCGCCTGGCCGGAAAGCGTCGCACCTGGACGGCAACGCCGAGGATGGACGAACAGGGGCGGGCGGAAGAGGAGGAGCGGACAGAACTCGAGCTCCTCCGGTTCCGCGTGGCTGGCGAGAACTACGCCGTCGACATCGACAAGATCGTCGAGATCGTGCCTCCGCGCAGCACCACGCGCGTGCCGAACGCGGACGAGGCGATCGTGGGGATCATCTCCCTGCGCGGTACGATCGTGACGGTGATCGACCTTCGAAGAAAACTGGGGCATCCGAAAGTTGACTTCCAAACCCTCAAGGACGCGCGGATGATCGTGGTGGAGCGGGCCGGCGAGACGGCCGGCTTCCTCGTCGACCTCGTGTCGCGAGTCGTCAAGCTCGACCCGTCCCAGCTCGAAAACCACCCCGTCGTGAGCTCCGCGGAACAGAGCGAGTTCGTGTCGGGAGTCTTCCAGTCTCCGGACGGTTTGGTCATCCTCCTCGACATTGAGAGAATACTGGCAGGATAAGCGACCGCATCCACATGGAAATCACCTGCAAGCAGTGCGCGGCGACGTATCGGGTCAACGTACAACTCCCCCTGGCCGGTCCGGTCAGGGTGGCCTGCCCGTCGTGCGGAAAACAGAAGACCCTCCGTCCCGTTGCGGCAACCACTCCCGGGGTGCCGGCCGTTCCGGTGCCTGTGACTTCGAAGCGCCGGCGCAACGCGGTCATCGCGGACGAGCCCCGGCCGTTTCGCGACTTCCTCTGTGAAGAGTTGTCGAAGCTCGGCTTCGAGCCGCACCTCTTCGAAACGGGCGACAAGGCGCTCGAGCGCGTCAGGGAGACCAGCGCGGAGCTCGTGATCCTCAACGTCTACCTTCGCGGCAAGCTCGGCGTGGAGATCTCCGAGGAGATCAAGGCCGATCCCGCGCTCACGGCGTCGAAGGTCGTGCTGATCGGCGCGCTGTTCCGCGCAAACCGATTCCGCGCGAACCCGACGAACCTCTACGGTGCCGACGAGTACATCGAGGAGCAGATTCCCGCAGTCGAGCTTCACCGGATCGTCCGCAAGCTGTTCCCGTCGGTCAGCGACCACGAAGAGCCGGAACCTCGCGAGTACGACGAGGCGAAGCGCCTCGCGCGCCTCATCCTCTCGGACATCATCATTTACAACGCCGAGAAGGTGGAGCGCGGCATTCGGGAGGGAAGCTTCTTCGACCTGCTTCGCACCGAGATCGAGGACGGTCGGAACTACTACGAGAGCCGGGTTCCCTTCAAGGTCCGCCAGCGCACCGAGTTCTTCCACGAGACGCTTCAGCATTTCG
>JAMPYE010000608.1 GCA_023700825.1 Thermoanaerobaculia bacterium
CTGCCGCTCGATCCATCGCCCGTAGACCAGGTAGCCGGTCACGAGCAAACCGAGAAAGAGAACCGCAAGCAGCGCGAGGCTCATGTGTAGATGGTCACGCGATCAGCTTTCGCCGCACGGTCTCTTCGCTCAGCGGCGCCAGCCGGACCGCGTCGAGGCCGTCGAGGAAGTCGCACGTGCTGTTGCCGCAATCGTCGCTGCACGCGATGAAGAGCACGTCGTCGCCCGCCTCGTGCGCGTCGCTTCCGGTCTCGCAGACGACGGCCGTGACGACGGTTCCACCGCTTTCGATCTCGACGCTGCACCCGAGGAGCTTCTCGAGGTTCGCGTCGTGCGAGGCGAGCGTCGCACCGAAGTCGATCACCGGAGCGTCGCGCTCGAGGCGCCGCCCGCACCAGCAGCACATGCCGTACACGATTTCTTCGAGATCGATCGTTCCCATCGCAGCTCCGGGCCTTTGGGCCGTTTCGGCGCAGATTATACGGATCCGCCGCGATTCGCGCTCTCCATCGATGGGCGGGGATCGGAATCCAGGGTCGTCCGGGCGCCGCTCCCCGACAAGACCCCCCATCACGCTCGCCTGTCGCCTCGCCTCCTCGCCCGCTCTGGCCTTTGGCCTGTGGCCTGCTTCTCGCCTCCCGCCTCGTCGCCTCTCGCCTCCTCCGTGACCAACGAGCTGTGATCCCCGCCCTACGCCGAACGAACCGCCGCCCGTAATCTGAGCGCAATCGGCCGGAGGTATCCGGCCCGGAGCAGTCCCATTCGGAGGCCACTTTGAGAAACCTCGCCCTGTCGTTCGCCGCACTCATTCTTCTCGCCACCCCGCTCCTCGCGAGCGACCAGCCGGCGATCACCTACCCCGCGACCCGCACCGTCCCGCACGTGGACACCTACCACGCTGCGAAGGTCGCCGATCCCTACCGCTGGCTCGAGGACGACGTCCGCGTGTCGAAGGAAGTGGCCGATTGGGTCGCCGCCCAGAACGAGGTGACGTTCCGCTACCACGAGACGATCCCTCAGCGCGAGGCGATCCGCCGCCAGCTCACGAGGCTCTGGAACTACGAGAAGTTCACGACGCCGGAGAAGGAAGGGGGCCGCTACCTCTTCAAGAAGAACACAGGGCTGCAGAACCAGGATGTGCTCTACGTGCAGAGCTCGCTCACCGAAGCGCCACGCGTGCTGCTCGATCCGAACACCTTCTCGAAGGACGGCACGGTCGCCCTCGTCGGCACCTCGGTCAGCCGCGACGGGAAGTACATCGCCTACGGCACGAGCGAGGCCGGCTCCGACTGGCAGATCTGGCGCGTGATGGAAATCGATTCGGGAACGATGCTCCCCGACGAGCTTCGCTGGATCAAGTTCTCCACTCCGCGCTGGACTCCCGACAACAAAGGCTTCTTCTACGGTCGCTACCCCGAGCCCGCCTCGGGCGAGGCCTATCAGAAGCTCGCACAGAACAACGCGCTCTACTACCACCGGCTCGGAACGGCGCAGTCGGACGACGTCCACGTCCTCTCGCTTCACGACCAGCCCGATTGGGACTTCTCCCCGCAGGTGACTGAAGACGGCCGCTGGCTCGTCGTCACCGTCTCCGTGACGACACATCCCGTCTACCAGGTCTGGTATCGCGATCTCTCCGATCCCTTCTCCGGCTTTATCGAGCTCGTCCGCGACTTCGTGAACGAATACTCGTTCCTCGGCAACGACGGCAGCGTCTTCTACTTCAAGACCGACGACGGCGCGCCCCGCGGCCGCGTCGTCGCAATCGACGTAAAGAACGCGGCCCGGGAGAACTGGAAACAGATCGTGCCCGAAGGGAAGGGCACGATGACCGACGCGTCTCTCGTCGGCGGCAGCTTCCTCGTCGAGTACCTCGAGGACGCGAAGAGCGCGGTGCGCATCGTGAGCCGCGACGGCAGCGTGATCCGCTCCGTCGAGCTTCCGGGCATCGGCATCGCGAGCGGATTCGAGGGGAAGGCCGAAGACACGGAGACCTTCTTCACCTTCCAGAACATGACCACACCGCCGACCGTCTACCGCTTCGACGTCGCGACCGGCGAGCGCCGCGAGCTCTTCCGCGCAAGAGTCGCGTTCGACTCAAAGCAGTTCGAGACGAAGCAGGTCTTCTACGCGTCGAAGGACGGAACGCGCGTGCCGATGTTCGTCGCTCACCGCAAGGGACTGAAGCTCGACGGCGAGAACCCGACGCTGCTCTACGGCTACGGCGGATTCAACGTCTCGCAGACGCCGTACTTCTCGGCGTCGCGCGTCGTCTTCCTTCAGATGGGTGGCGTGGTCGCCGTCGCCAACCTGCGCGGCGGGGGCGAGTACGGGCGCGAGTGGCACGAGGCGGGAACGAAACTCCGCAAGCAGAACGTCTTCGACGACTTCGTCGCCGCGGGCGAATGGCTCGTGGCGAACGGCTACACCCGCCCCGCGAAGCTCGCCGTCCAGGGTGGATCGAACGGCGGGCTGCTCGTCGGCGCGGTCGTCAACCAGCGCCCCGAGCTGTTCGGCGCGGCGCTTCCCGCCGTCGGAGTGATGGACATGCTCCGCTTCCACAACTTCACGTCGGGTAAGGCGTGGGTCGACGACTACGGCTCTTCGGACGACCCGGCGCAGTTCGAGGCGCTCCTCGCCTATTCGCCGTACCACAACGTCAAGCCGGGAACGAAGTACCCGGCGACGCTCGTCACGACGGGCGACACCGACGACCGGGTCGTTCCCGGCCACAGCTTCAAATACGCGGCGGCGCTGCAGGCCGCCCAGGCGGGCCTCGCCCCTGTCTTCATCCGCATCGAGACACGCGCAGGCCACGGCGCCGGTAAACCGCTCTCGAAGCGGATCGAGGAGACCGCCGACCTCTGGTCGTTCCTCTATGCGAATCTCGGGATGAAGTTGCCGAGGGGGTTCGGGAAGTAAAGGTCAAAGGTCAGAGGTCAAAGGTCAAAGCAGGCGAAGGCCGGCCAAAGGCCAAAGGTCAGAGGCCAACGCAAGCAGAGTGTGGCGCAGGCACTCTTGCCTGCGCGTCGCCGAAGGCGACTGAGGTCTGCGCAGCGCA
>JAMPYE010000609.1 GCA_023700825.1 Thermoanaerobaculia bacterium
CTCGAATGCGACGGCGCGACGGTCGAGACGATCGAAGGGCTCGCGGACGACGCGCGGCTCCACCCGCTCCAGGATGCGTTCGCCGACTGCGGGGCCGCGCAATGCGGCTATTGCACGCCGGGCTTCCTCGTCACCGCGAAGGCGCTGCTCGACGAGCGTCCTAACGCGACGCGGGGAGAGATCACCGAGGCGCTTTCGGGCAATCTCTGCCGCTGCACCGGCTACATCCAGATCTTCGAGGCGGTCGAAGAGGCTGCCGCGAAGATGGGCTCGAAGGGGAAGCCGTGAGCGGCGGCGGGCATCGCGTCGTCGGGAAGCCGCGGCGGCGCGTCGACGGGCGCGCGAAGGTGACGGGCCAGACGCGCTTCGCGGACGACATCGCTTTCCCGCGGACGCTCCACTGCAAGCTGCTCCGCTCGCCGCACCCACACGCGAAGATCGTCGGCATCGACGTCGCCCGGGCGCTCGATGCGCCGGGCGTGCAGCTCATCCTCACCGGGCGCGACTTCCCGGTGAACTTCGGCATCCTTCCGGTGAGCCAGGACGAGGAGCCACTCTGCCGCGAGAAGGTGCGCATGGTCGGCGATCCCGTTGCCGCCGTCGTCGCCGCAACGGAAGAGGAAGCCGCAGCGGCGAGCGAGCTGATCGTAGTCGAGTACGAGCTGCTGAAGACGATCGCCGATCCGCTCGAGGCGCTCGCTACCGAAGAGCCGCGTATCCACGATCACGGCGACCACGGCAACGTCCACAAAAAGATCGCGCTCGAGTTCGGCGACGTCGACGCGTCGATGAAAGGCGCCGACCACGTCTTCGACGACGTCTTTTTCTACGAAGGGAACACGCACCTCGCGCTCGAGCAGCATGCGGCGATCGCGCTGGTCGACCCCGACGGCCGCCTCACGCTGCACTCAGCGACGCAGGTTCCGCACTATGTGCATCGCGCGCTCGCGAAGGCGCTCGAGATGCCGGCGTACAGGATCCGCGTCGTCGCCGCGCCGAACGGCGGCGGCTTCGGCGGCAAGACTGACGTCTTTAACCACGAGATCATCGTCGCGAAGGCGGCGCTGCTCACCGGAAGGCCAGTCCGCATCTGCCTGACGCGAGAGGAAGTCTTCTACTGCCATCGCGGCCGGCACCCGGTGCTGATGAAGCTGCGCACCGGCGTGAAGAACGACGGCTCGATCGTCGCGATGGACCTGCAGACGCTGCTCGACGGCGGCGCGTACGGCAGCTACGGCGTCGCGTCGACCTTCTACACCGGGCAGCTGCAGACAGTGACCTATCACGTTCCGCGCTACCGCTTCCGCGGCTGCCGCACCTTCACGAACAAGCCTCCGTGCGGTCCGAAGCGCGGGCACGGCACGCCGCAGCCCCGCTTCGGCCAGGAGGTCCAGCTCGACAAGATCGCGATCGCCCTCGGCCGCGACCCCGCCGACCTCCGCCTGCAGCAGCTCGCCGAGCCGCACTCGCTCACCGCGAACTACATGCGCCTGAGCACGATCGCCCTGCGTCAGTGCATCGAGAAGGTGGTCGAAGGCTCCGGGTGGCGCGACAAATGGCAGAAGCTCCCCGACGGCCGCGGGGTCGGCATCGCCTGCTCGTCGTACCTCTGTGGCGCGGGGCTGCCGATCTACTGGAACGATCTCCCCCATTCCGGCGTCCAGCTCAAGCTCGATCGCTCCGGGCTCGTGACTCTCTTCTGCGGCGCGACCGAGGTCGGACAGGGGTCCGACGACGTCCTCGCGGGAATTGTCGCCGAGGTGTTAGGCGTAGCACCGCAGGACATCAAGCTGCTGACCGGGGACACTGACCTCACGCCCGTCGATCTTGGCTCGTACTCGAGCCGTGTAACGCTGATGGCGGGGAACGCGGCGATTCAGGCGGCCGAGCGCGCGAAGGCGATCATCGCCGCCGGAGTTTCCGCGAAGCTAGGCATCCCCGAGGAACGGCTCGTCTTCGCGGAGGGGCGGGTCTTCGACGCGGAGGATCCCGGGCAGGGGCTCTCGTTCCAGGATGCGGTGATCGTCGCGGAAGGGAAGCACGGGATCATCGGCACGACCGGCTCCTATCGCCCTGCGATCTCGGCGGCGAAGTACAAAGGTGGCGGCGTCGGCCCGTCGCCCGCGTACAGCTACTCGGCTTCAATCGTCGAGGTCGAAGTCGACCGGACGAGCGGCTGGGTCGAGGTGAAGAAGATCTGGATCGCGCACGACATCGGCATCGCACTGAACCCCGTGCTCGCGCGCGGGCAGGTCGAGGGAAGCGTCTACATGGCGCTGGGCGAGGCGCTGATGGAAGAGTCGGCGATGCGGCGGTTGCCCGCGCGGCTCTCCGGCGCGCTCGTTCACAAGATCCCGTCGATGCTCGAGTACAAGAGCCCGACCTCGATGGAAATGCCGGAGATCGTCACGTATCTCATCGAGGAGCCGGAGCCTAACGGCCCGTTCGGCGCGAAGGAAGTCGGCCAGGGGCCGCTGCTGCCGATCATGCCGGCGATCGCGAACGCGATCTTCGACGCCTTCGGCGTGCGGATCGACGAGATCCCGATCACCCCTGACAAGGTCTTCAAGGCGCTGCGCGAGCAGCAGCAGGGACGCGCGCCGCGCGTGGGGCCCGACTCGTTCCCCGCGATCGACTGGGGTGAGATGTCGATCGTGCCGCCGCCGTGGGAAGGTGGCGACGGTCGCGCGATCAACGAGAAGCCGCGCAAGTCGAAGGTCGTCGAGTCGGGCGTGCGGCTCGCTCCCGACTCTCCCGGCGCAAACATCGAGGGCGGGGTGAAGCGATGATGCGCGCGGGACGCTTCCGCTATGTCGCGGCGAAGAGTGCCGCGGATGCGGCCGCGGCGTTGGCCGACGGCGGCGGCAGGGCGATGCTCCTCGCGGGGGGGACCGATCTCGTCCCGAACATGAAGCGCCGCCAGCAGATGCCTGAGATTCTCGTGTCGCTGCGTCAGGTCTCGGAACTCCGATCGGTCGACGTGAACGCTGAGACGACGATCGGCGCCGGCGTCACGCTCGCCGACATCGTCCGCGATCCCCGGCTTCGCC
>JAMPYE010000610.1 GCA_023700825.1 Thermoanaerobaculia bacterium
CGAACTCGAGCGAGCCTCCGCCCGTGAGGAACAGCGACGTGGTTTCGTACCCGACGCCGAGCATCGACGGGTTGAGAACGCCGAGCATGCCCGCCGCCGCGCCGCCGATGGCGAATCGCAGCGGAACCGACGAAATGCTGCTCCGCGCACGCTCGCGCAGTCCCGTGCCATAGCGCAGCACGGCTCCCGAGATCAGGCCGGCGCAGATGCCGACGACGGCGAAGCCAATGAGCTCGCGCGGGTCGCTCCAGTCAGCGGCCGATGCAGGGAGAATCCTCGCGTGATCCGAAGCGAGGCTCTGCTGAACCACCGCTGCGGCGACGGCCGCGAGCAGCGTCCCGCCGAGCACGCTCTTGCTCGAGGTTCCGGAGAGCTCCTCGAGCGCGAACACGACGCCGGTGATCGGCGTACGGAAGATCGCGGCGATGCCCGCGGCGGTGCCGACCGGAATCATCCCGCGCACCATGCGTCGCGGCAGATTGAACGCCCGGGCAACCCAGGCGGAGAGGCCGCTCGTCACGACCACGGTCGGTCCCTCGGGCCCGAGCGGCGCGCCCGAGCCGAGCGACAGCGGCGTGAGGACGAACGTCGCGAGAATCGTCCGCCAGTCGAGGTGCGACACGTCTTCCGTGTAGCTGCGCTTCACGCGCGCCAGGTTCGCGCCGAGCGCCGAGGGCGCGAATCGCTGCACGATCCAACCAAGAAGCGCCGCCACGATCGTCGGGATCGCGACGATCAGCAGGCTTCGCGGAACCGCCTGGAGCGCGAACACGCGATCGAACAGGAGCGACCGGCTCAGCACGATCCATTCGTGGAAGAGCACCGCGGAGAGGCCCGACACGACTCCTGCCACGATGAAAACGAGAAGCAGCTTGCGCCGCGAGATCCGAGACACGAAGGACTATTCTCGCACGGGATGTCAGATCATGCGCACGAACGGGATCGCGGCCGCGTAAGGGGCCGTTTGTGAATCTCGCGACGGGCATCCGCGTCGTCGTCCTGAGCGGGGCGAAGGACCGCGCAGGCTGGCACAGAGAAAGTCTTCAGCCCCTGAATTTCCGGCTCGTTGCGAGTGAAGAGAACCATGAGAGGTCCTTCGCTGCGCTCAGGACGACATGTCGTTTGGGGCCACACAGCGTGGCCCAGGCTCGGCCTGCCCATTCGGTTCGGGGCATCACGACTTCGCTCCGCTCGGGATGACGGGCCGCCTGCTCCATGCGTCGCGTGGCGCCTAACCCTTCAGCTCCCGCAGCCTGCTCGGGAACCTAGCGAGCGTCGCGATCACGGGGTCGAACTCGCGCGAGTCGATGTTCTCGCCGATCTTGTGGGTGTTCTGCTCGTGCCCGGGACCGATGCCGAGCATCGGCGGGTACTTGAACGTCCCGTCGCTGACCCAGCGCTTCTTTTCGCTCACCTTCAGAGACGTGTCGCTCACCGGAACCGGGTAGCCGACGCCGTCGGTCGAGAAGATCCACCGCGCCACCCGCGGCTCCTTCTTCATCGCGCCCGTTCCCGTCGTCGGCTCGATGATCGGCGCAGCGCAGCTCTTGTACGCGTCGACCGCCGCGACGATCGCGGGATGATCCTCCGGCGTCACCCAGCCGGGATAAATCTGCGGATTATCGGCCTTCGTCCCCCGCCACGACGGTTCGTCGTAGTAGGGCGCCCGCACGACGACCTGAAGCCCCGCCTCGCGCGCCTTCTTCACGCTTTCCAGCGTCTCGACGTGCAGCAGCGCCTTCTGCGGATCCTCGCCAGCCGTAAGGCGGCGATCGAACCGGAACGTGAATCGCTCCGGCACGGCGCAGTCGCTCGGCGACTGAAGCGTCGCCCAGCTCGCCGTGCGCGTCCCACCGCCCAGGAACTCGTCCTTCCCGAAGTCGACGCCCTTCCTGTAGCGCTCCGCCGCCTCGACGATGATCGCCGCGCCGAACTCGAGCGGGTTGCGGCCCTCCCACGGCATCGATCCGTGGCAGCTCTTGCCCGTGACCTCGACTTCGATCTGCATCCGCCCGCGCTGCCCGCGATAGATGCCGACCGCGCCGAGCCTGGCGCATCCCGTCCCCTCGGTGAGGATGACCGCGTCGGGAATCACGTCGGCACCCGCCCCGGGCCACTCGTGCCGCTTCACGTGCATCATGCTGCCGCCGTCGTTGTCCTCTTCCGTGACGGTGGCGTAGCTGCGGACGATGACGCCGCGCAGCGAGCCGAGCTCGCGCGTCTCGAGCAGGATCTTCGTGGCGATGACCTGGCTCACCACGCCCGAGAGCTGATCCGCCGAGCCGCGGCCCCAGACGAGGTGATGCCACTCGTCATCGGGCGGCAGGAACCCGAGCTCCGAACGCAGGAACTCCTTGTTGAGCTTCGACGCGTCGACGAGGCCGTCGTACGGGTCGAGCCCTCCCGTCGCCTCGTGCCAGCGATTGCGCAGCGGCTTGACCGTGTCGGTGTGTCCGTCGTAGTAGACGACCGTCTTGTCGGCCGCCGCGATTCCGTCAGTGCGATCCTGCACGATCCAGACGAGATTGCCGAACGTGTCGAATCCGACGTCCTCCGGCTTTTCCACCGCGCCGATCTCCACGATCTTCGCGCGGAGATACTCCACGCGCGGCCCCTCGTGGTTCGAGAGCCCGCATAGCGGATCGCCCCCGGCTTCCTCGGGACGATCGACGTAGTCCGCAGGAACGCGGATCGTTTCCTGTAGGATCTCGATGGCGAGAGGACGGTACTTGCGTGCGAGTTCGGAGATGCGGGAGTCGAGTGTCATTTGTGCGGGCCTCGTTGAACGTTCACCGTTGGAAGAACCGGGCTCGGGCTCGGAATCGGGCTCGGGCTCGCTGAGATCGGATCAATGCCCTTACATCGTGCCTTCGGTCACCCGAATGGGCAGCCATATGTTATCTGGTTGTGCGTGTACGAGCGACGAGATTGAATCGGGTACGTTCTCACGCGCCATCTCGTTTCCCGCACGCCGGAGGCGTGCCATACGGTAGCCGGTGGTAAGCCCCGCGAAGCGGGGCGCCACCACCGGTCACGCACACCAC
>JAMPYE010000611.1 GCA_023700825.1 Thermoanaerobaculia bacterium
CAGTCCCACAGCTCGCGGGGAAAGTCCCGGTACAGGTTGCGGAAGCCCCGCGCGTACAGGGCGCCAGCGACGTTGACGCGTAGAACGTCCCAGGGAGGAGTCGGGTGGCGCTTGACCCGCAACGGTACTTTCGAGAGGCCCTCGGCGGCTTGTTCTGCGTAGAGCCGCGCGAACTCGCGCAGTGGCAGAGTGGTGGGCGTCAGCGGGTGCATGCAGTCGTACAGGTCGTAAGGCCGGTCGATCCAGATGCGGTCGCGGATCGCTTCGTAGTCGGGGGTGCCGGGTGACGGGGTGCAGACGGTGAAGCTGCACTGGAGAGGGGGAAGGGCACGCACGTACTCCCGCAGGCGCATGAAGTCGTCGCGCGTCCATTCGGGAAGGATCAGGAACGCCGCGTGAACCGCGATCCCGAGGGCGCGGAGCCGCTCGACCGCTTCCTCGTTGCCCGCGGTCGTTCCTCCCTTGTGCACGCTCTTCAACTCGTGGTCGGTCGTGAACTCGAAGCCGATGAAGACGCCGTCGAGCCCGATCTCCCGCCAGCGGCGGAAGAGCTCGGGATGGCGGTTCACCGTCGTCGAGCGAGTCCAGGCGAAGTAGCGCTTGTTCACGCCGCGGCGCGCAAGCGCCTCGGCGAGCTGCCACCCGTGCTCGGGATCGATGAAGTTCTCGTCGTCGACGAAATAGATGTGATCGGCGGGGGCCGCCGCGATTTCGTCTGCCACGAGGTCCGCGGGGCGGGGGCGGTGCTCCCCGTTGCAGAGATACGGCACGATGCAGAAGGTGCAGCTCATCTTGCACCCGTAGGACGAGCGAACGAGCGAGACGCGCGGATAGATCGTCGACCAGCGCGGCATCTCTTCGCAAAGCCAGACCGAGCGATACGAACGCGAGTCCCAGAGGTCGCGTCGCGGGGCGGGAATCGTCGCGGGGTCGGGGTAGGCGGGCCACGCGCGGGCGTCGGCAGGATCGGGAGTGACCCCGCGCACGCGCACCATCGGCGCCGCTGCGATGCCGTCGCCGCGCTCGACGGCGTCGACGATCGCGCGGAACGGGCCGGTTCCCTCGCCACGAACGACCGCGTCGAAGATCTCGAGGTCGTAATCGTCGGCTGCCACCGTGGCGTGGTGTCCGCCGACGATGATCGTCGCTCCGGGACACTCGCTTCGAGCTACGCGAGCGAGCGCCTTGCCTGCCGATGCTTCGTGGGTGTAGCCGGTGAAGCCGATCAATTCGGGGCGGAAGCGTCGCAGCATGCGAACGAAGGCTCGCTGCGGCCAGCGCGCGAGCCGGAGATCGAGCACTCGAACTTCGTGCCGGCGGGGGATCGCAGCGGCGAGAAGGCCGAGCTCCAGCGGCTCGAGCAGCGAGAAGCCCTGCAGTCCGAGGATCGGCCCGAGGGTCGGACTTGGCTTCACGAGGAGTATGCGAAGGGCTCGTTCGATCGCCACGATCACCTCGTCGGTCAGATCGCCGCCGCTCCGACCGCCGGATAGTGGGCCCGCAGAAACGGCAGCGGCGGGATGCGGAGATAACGCGGGACGAAGCGCCAGAACGGCGGCGCGACGCCGGCGCCGTGAAGCAGCCTGTCGATCGTCGTCTGGAAGGACGACTGCCCCTCCTCGCAGGAGTGCACGATGCTCGGGTTGCGTGCGATCGCCTGGTTGATGCGCTGGAGTACGCGCGGCTCGTCGAGTCCGGGCGAGACGTAGAAGACGGGTTGCGCAAGGTTCGTCCCGAGAGGGAGGTAACCGCTCTCGAATGCCTCTCTCGCAAGCTCGCTGCCGGGAAGAATGCGCACGCCCGTCATGATGATGACGAGGCAGTTGCGCCAGCGAAGGTGGCGCTCGATGAAGCTCATCGTCTCTTCGACGGTCTCCATGGTCTCGCCCGGTCCGCCGAGCATGAAGAACCACGCGCTGGCGAGGCCCGACGCGCGTACCGCCTCGGCCGCGTTCGCGACCGCCGCGACGTCGAAGCCCTTCCGGTAGCTTCGCAACATCCTCTCGCTCGCCGATTCCGGCGAGACCATCAACGAGTTGAATCCGGCGCGCTTCATCGTGCCGAGCAATTGCGCGGAGATACCCGCGGGGTTTCCACCCATGGCCGAGAGTGTTACCCGAACGTCTCGCCGGATGATTTCCTCGCAGATTCTCATCGCGTGGGACTCAGGCACGGTGAAGGTGGAGTCGACGAACTCGAAGGTCTTCGGTGCGATCGCCTTCGCGACGTGCGCGATCTCGTCGGTGACCTCTTCTGGGGTGCGAAACCGTACGGCGCCGCCCTCGATCGCGGGGTAGGTGCAGTACGAGCAGCCAAGCGAACAGCCACGCCTCGTCTGAATCGGCCAGGTCGCCCCTCGCCGCGAGTAGAGGCTCCAGTCGATCCACCGCTCGAGGCCGGAGGCACCGAACCGAGGAAGTCGTGAAGGAGGCGTTCGTGCGACACCGGAATCGCGACGGCAGTAGAGTCCGTCGATGCCTTCGCCGTCCGCTCCGCCTGCGAGCGAGTCGAGGAGTGCCGGCAGGATCGTCTCGCCTTCTCCCACGGCTGCGAAGTCGGCGTCGAAAGTCTCGAGGGCACGGTCGGCGAGGATCGAGATCGCGGGGCCGCCGACGACGATCCGGGCGCGAGAGACCGTCCGGATCGTGCGGATGAGCGACTCGACGCCGCCGACGTAGCTCTCGAGTTTCTGGCGCACGACGTTGTCGATGTTGCGGACCGAGAGGCCGACGACGTCGGGATCGAGTTCGCGCAGCGAGCGAGCGAGGTCCCTGTCCGGGTCGGTGCCGAACAGCAGGTCGCAAACGCGCACGTCGTGACCGGCGTCCTCCGCAGCGGTCGCGACGTAGGCGAGGCCGATCGGCGGGGCCGCGACGAGATCGCGACAGCGATTCGAATTCACAAGGAGGACGCGCATCCGACTCCTGTTCCGCAGTGCATCACCAGAGAGTCGGTATGGTCGCCGCATGTGCTCGCATTGCCGTGTATCGCACGTCACCTTGGGACATGACGCTCCGACGCCGTGTCGATCCAGGTCCGACG
>JAMPYE010000612.1 GCA_023700825.1 Thermoanaerobaculia bacterium
AGCCGATTTCGCGAAGCGACGACGAGTCGATGTGGTTCATCGGCGAGGAGGAGCGACAAAGAAAGCGGCTGCATTCCGCCGCAACCCGGAGGGCAGAGCAGAAGCGGGGCGATTTCCGCGTCGCTCGCCGTCGACGATGAACCACATCGACTCCTCCTTGCTCCTTGAGCTCACCCCGTTTTTGCTCTGCGAAAGGCAAGGGATTAACGAAACCCCACACTGGCCGCAGCACGGCGAAATTGGCCGGCGCGACGGCGTTGACCGAAATGTTTCTTCGCGGACGGCGAAACTTTCGAATAAAGTGACCGTAGAGTCAGTTTAGTGACCCATCGGTCAGTTTCCGGTAGGCAAACCATGGCAAATACAACCCGAAGGCACGCCATCGAGGAGTTCCGTCTCCAGTCGATCCGCGAGGCGGCGACCCGCGTTCTCGCCCGGCAGGGCTTCGCCGGCACGACGATGCAGGAGATCGCCGACGAGGCGCAGATCGCCAAGGGAACTCTCTATCTCTACTTCAAGGACAAGGAAGACCTTCTCGCGAGCGTCGTCGACTTCTCTCTCGAGAAGCTGCGTGCGGAGGTCGACCACGTGTTCGAGCAGAAGCTCGGCGTCGAGCAGACGCTCAGGCTGGTGACCACCGCGCAATTCTCGTTCTTCGAGGAGCACGGCGAGCTGTTTCGCGTCTATCACGAGCTGACGGCGGTGGGTGGCTCGAGTCGCCGCCGTGATTGCGACCCGCACTACCAGAAGTTCCTCGACCTCCTCGCCGCGATGTTCAAGCGCGCGATGGCGAAAGGGGAGATTCGCAGGGCGAACCCGGAAGCGCTCGCGATCTTCGTCGCCGAGGGAACGATCGGAATCATCGTCAGGCGAATCGGCGAGGGAAGAAGAATCTCGATCAAGGACGAGGTCGAGCTCGTCGTCGGAACCGTTCTCCGGGGCCTGTTGCCTGGAAGGAGGAGTGAGTGAGAATCATCGTGTTGAGCATCGCGCTCGCCGCTGCCGTCCCTGCGTTCGGGCAGGCGACGGAGGCGACGGGCGCGGCGCCGCTGACGCTGTCCGCTGCATTCGAGCGTGCGCTGCAGGCCAATCCATCCGTGGGCCGGGCGCGTGCCGAGGTCGGTGTCGCGGAGGCGCAGAAGCGTTTTTACCTCTCGGCGATCATGCCGAAGATCGGCCTCAACGGCAGGCTCACGCGGAACAGCGACGAGGTCATGTTCAGCGGAGGCGAGGGCGAGCCCGAGCGCACGATCCTGGCCGAGAACGACTGGGCCTACCGTTTCACGCTGTCGCAGCCGCTGTTCGCAGGGAATCGGGAGCGCCGCGCCTTCCAGCAGGCGAAGATCGGGATTCTCAGCGCGCAGGAAGGCGTCGCGCAGACCGAGGAGGGAATCCTCCTCCAGGTTGCGTCGAGCTATCTCGGTGTGGTGCAGGGCGACGCGCTCATCGACGTCGAGAAGAAGAACGTCGAGATCGCCGGCAGAAGGAAACAGCTCGCGCAGGCTTTCTTCGACGCGGGCGAGGTGACGAGGGTCGAGACGCTCCGCGCGGAATCGGACGTGAAGGGCGCCGAGCGGAGGCTCACCCGCGCGGTCCAGCTTCGCGAGATGGCTGCGAGCCGTCTGCGGCTCGTGCTCAATACCGACGAGTCGATCGTCGTGACCGCTCCGCAGATCGGCGGCGCCAGCTTCCCGGGCGAGGCGGAGCTCGTCGCGATGGCGCGCGAGCATCGGTCGGATCTCAAGCAGGCCGTGAACAGCGTCGAGATTGCGAGGCTCGAGGTGAGCAAGCAGCGCGGCTTCGGGCTTCCGACGATCACCTTCGATGCCGCGCTCATCGAACAGAAGGTGTCGTTCCCGATCGACTCCTATAGTCAGGCCTCGATCAACTTCAACATCCCGATCTTCCAGTCGGGTGAAGTCGCGGCGCGGGTGAGCGGCGCGAAAGAGCGGGAGAAGCAGGCGCTGCTCGAGCTGGAAGAGGCCGAGCGCGGCGTGGTCGAGGACATCCGCCTCGCGATGCTCGACCTCGAGTCGGCCGAAAAGGCGCTGTCACTCGCGCGCGAGCAGCGTGCGGCAGCGGAGGCGGAGTACGCCCAGATGTTCGAGCTCTACAGGGCGCAGGAGGCGACGTCACTCGACCTGCAGTCGTCGGAGAGCGCGCTCGCCGAGGCCCGCCGCGCCGAAGTCGTCGGAATGCTCGACCTCGATCAATCGCGTCTCGGGGTCTGGTATGCCGCGGGAATGCTCAAGGAATCAGCAATGACGGAGGTGCGCTAGTGCGCGTGCAGAAACTCGGTTCGATGGTGATCATGCTGGCGCTCGTCGCCACGATTGGATGCAGCCCGAAGGAGCAGCCCGCGGTCACGGCTTCGGCAGAGCTGCCGGCTGACGTCGCGAGGCTCGAGGCGGCAGCGAAGGCTGCGCAGGAGGCGGTGGCGAAGGATGCCGAGGCCGGTGGCACGGAAGCTCAGGAGGTCGCGATCGAGGATAAGGTCGTGGTCACCGGCGAGTTCGAGTCGCCCGAGGTATCGAACGTGGCCGTCGCCATCACGGGACGCGTCGCCCGCGTCGAGGCGGACAAGGGTGACCGGGTTCGCAAGGGACAGACGCTTCTCGTTCTCGAGACGCAGTACCTCGAGCTCGAGGCGCGCCGCGCCAGGGCCGAAGTCGCGCGAGCCCAGGCGATGTACGACGAGGCGAAGCGCGAGCTCACCAGGAAGGAACAGCTCCGCGAGAAGGACTCGGTGCCGCAGTCGACGTTCGATCGCGCGCGGGCGGGCTACGAACAGGCCGAAGCAGGTCTCGAGTCGGCGAAGGCGACGCTCGGAACCGCGGAGCAGCGGCTCTACGACTCGGTGCTCCGCGCTCCGTTCGACGGAGTCGTCATGGAGCGGAAGACGGCCGCGGGCGAGCGCCTCAGCGAGCGCCAGGATGTCGCCTTCATGCTGGCGCGCACGACCCCTCTGCTGCTCCGCTTCGACGTGCCGGAACGCTACGTCGCTGCCGTGAAGGTGGGCCAGAGCGTTCGCGCGAACGCC
>JAMPYE010000044.1 GCA_023700825.1 Thermoanaerobaculia bacterium
CGACGCGAACCACCGGCTCGTCGGTCGTCGTCCATCGGCCATTGAACCAGAGCACGTCCATCGTCGCCTGCCCGCCCAGCCGCGACCAGCGTCGCGCGTCCGTACGGCTGGTGTCTTCTGCCCGCCTACTGCTTCATCATCGATTCGATCCCGGCGAGGGGGCTGTCCACTTCCTTGTAGCCAGCGGGGATCGCGAAGGACGAGTCGGGGACGTTCGTTTCCTTGATCGACGTGACGGTCATGGTCGTCCTCGTCGTCTCCGCTTTCTTCCCCTGCGTGTTCGTCGTCGTGACGATCTGCCTGAGGGGGAAGCCCTTCACTCCCTTTGCTTCCTTCTCGATGAACCTGTCGAGCTCTTCGAGCCCGGTCTTCAGCCCCTTCTGCTGAACGAAGGTGACGAACTCGCTGCTCACCTTGTCCGTCGACCAGGTCTCCGTCTTCGACGTCACGCTCGTGACGTTTTTCCGTCCGAAGACCTCGATCGCCAGGTCGTACGACGAGTCGACCACGTACTTCGTGGTCGGATAGCCCTCGATCGTCTCGCCGGCCGTCGGAGCGGAGGCCTTCACATTGTGGTTCTGGAACGACATCTTGAACATCCCGCCCATCGAGTTCATCACCGAACCGAGGCTGGAAAGAAGCTGTTGAAGATCGAGCTCGTAATAGGTCTTCTTCTTCTGGTCGAGAATCGTGAAGGTCTTTCCGCCGTCGGTCGAGATCATCACGTTGCCGTCGCGAAGGAGCACGTCGTCACCATCGGTGATGTCGAGGCGGACCTTCGATCCTTCGATCGAGGCCTTCCCGACGAGGCCTCCGGCCCCCTTGTCGACGACCGTCTTGAAATCGTAGATGGCGCCCCCGAAAACGGGCAGCGCGACGAGAATGACAGCGAGGACGAATGCGACTTTCTTCATGGCTTTTCCTTCCGGATCTCGATGTGAATACCGGGCGCAAGCGCTCGGATTTGAAGAAGATATCCTATGTTATGCTTCCGCTGATCTGACGTTGATTTTTCATTCCAGACAATGCAGTCCATTAGGAGGTTACCTTGCGTTCATCCAGATTTCGAATCTTAACGATCGCGCTGGTCACGCTCGCGATCGCGCCGGTCGGCTTTGCCGCGGGTTTTTCGATCTTCGAGCAGGGTGCTAAAGCCACAGGCATGGGTGGCGCCTTCGCTGCCACGGCGAACGATCCGAGCGCGATGTTCTACAACGTCGCCGGAATCGCCTACCAGCGGGAGACGACGGCAATGCTCGGCGGAACGCTGATCTCGTTCCGCAACGAATTCACCGGGGGAGACTATGAGTTCCCGGGACCGGGGACGACCGAGGGGTTCGAAGACCACCTCTTCACCCCGCCGAATGCCTACATGGTGATCCCCGTCGGGGAGAACGCCACGTTCGGAATCGGGCAGTTCACGCCGTTCGGGCTCCGGACTCACTGGGAGGATCAGGACGACTTCACCGGTCGCTTCGTCGCCCAGGACACGAACCTGAAGGTCTTCTCTCTCCAGCCGTCGTTCGCCTGGAAAACCTCGGACGACAGGTTCGCGGTCGGCGTCGGGGTCGAGTACCGCGTCAGCAAGGTCGCACTCGAGCGCAACATCCCGGCGATCAACCCGTTCACACTTCAGGTCGCCGACATCGGGCACGTCGCGCTCACGAGCGACGAGATCAACGACGACTTCGGATGGAACGTCGGCCTGATGTTCCGTCCCAGCGAAACCTGGAGCGTTGGCGTGACCTACCGCGCGCCGATCACGATCGACTACGAAGGTGAAGCCGACTTCCAGCAGATCTCGACCGGCAACCCGCAGTTCGACGGGCTGGTCGCGGCGGGCTTCCCTCCCGATCAGAAGATCAAGACCTCGGTCGATTTCCCCGCGATCGCCAGCTTCGGAATCGCCACCACGGCGATCCCGACCTGGACGTTCGAGTTCGACGCCGTGCTCATGACCTGGAGCGAATTCGAGACGCTCGTCGTCGACTTCGAGAATGCGGCGACTCCCGATCTCGTCAACGAAGAGAACTGGGACGACTCCTGGTCCTACCGGTTTGGCGCGAACAAGCAGGTCAACGACATGTGGCAGGTCCGCCTCGGAGTCGTCTGGGACGAGACCCCTCAGCCGGTCGAGAACGTCGGACCGCTGCTTCCCGACTCCAACCGCCTCGGTCTCTCGTTCGGCGTTGGCCTCAAGCACGGCAACTGGCGAATCGACCTGTCGGAGCTCTACCTGCCGTTCGTCGACCGCGACACCCTCGGCCAGAACCAGGACAACTACAACGGCGTGTACGAGACGACCGCAAATCTCTTGAGCATGAACATCGGCTACACGTTCTAGCGGATCCCTAGGAGACGAACTCACCATGCGAATCAAGACGAAGGCACTCCGATTCACCGCGGTCCTCGCCCTCGCGCTCGTGTCGGCCGTTCCGATGTGGGCCGCCCGCGGCAAGGCAGATTTCACACGTTACGTCGCGCTGGGAGACAGCTACGGCGCGGGCGTTTCGAGCAATGCGATGGTCGACGCACACCAGCGCAACGGCTACGTCGCCACCATCGCGAGGCAGGCGGGAGCGAAGGACTTCCAGCAGCCGACCGTGAGCCAGCCAGGGATCGGGCCGGAACTGCAGCTGCTCTCGATCCGCCCGCTGCAGATCGCTCCGAAGGCGGCGACCAACGGCGTTCCGACGAACCTCTCGCTGCCGCGCCCCTACAACAACCTGAGCATCCCCGGCGCGCGCGTCGGCGACCTGCTGACGCTCACCGGCGCACAGCCGCCAACGAA
Organism: Thermoanaerobaculia bacterium; assembly: GCA_023700825.1. Lineage (GTDB taxonomy): Bacteria > Acidobacteriota > Thermoanaerobaculia > Gp7-AA8 > Gp7-AA8 > JACPDH01. Next base: position 2,792 of record JAMPYE010000044.1, read on the forward strand.
CACGCAGACCTCGTTCGCGCAGTTCATCCTCAGAGGTCTCGGCACTTCGGCCGACCAGGCCCTCGCCCAGCAGCCGACCTTCATCTCGGTCTGGATCGGCGGCAACGACCTACTCGGCGCCGTGCTCGCGGGCACGCCTGCGGCGCTGACGCCGCTGGAGCAGTTCGACGCGAGCTACAACGCGCTTCTCGACAGGCTCGTCGCCGGCGCTCCGAACGCGGGGATCGTGCTCGGAAGCCTTGCCGACGCGAAGTCGGTACCGTTCGCGACGACGATTCCCCCCGTCATCGTGAATCCAGCGACGAGTCAGCCGGTCCTCGGCCCCGACGGCAAGCCGATCTTCATGATCGCGGATCTCGGCGGCGGAACGATCGGGCAGCTTCCTCCGGGAAGTCTCGTCACGCTTGGCGCGTCGTCCTTCCTGGCGACGGGCTTCGGCATCCCGCCGGCGCTCGCACCCGCGTTCCCCACGCTTCCGAACGCAGGGAAGCCGCTTCCTGACGGCGTCGTTCTGACGCCCGCGGAGCTGGTGATCATCGACAAGGCCAAGGTCGACATGAATGCCGTGATCATCGCGACCGGCGCCAGGCTGAATATCCCCGTCGTCGACATCAACACGTTCTTCGAGCACGCGAAGGCAGGTCTCGACTTCGGCGGAATCACGATCAACGCGGCCTTCCTCACCGGCGGAATGTTCAGCTACGACGGCTTCCACCCCAGCGACATCGGCTACACGATCCTGGCGAACGAGTTCATCCGCACCATCAACGCGCACTACAACACCAGGATCCCATTCGCATCCATCACGCGGTACTTCCAGAACAACGGAAAGCGCACCGCGAAGGTCACCGCCCAAGAGGACGTTGGCGCCGACACCCCGTTCGACTACACGCGCGACGCGCTCGACGGCCTGCTTCAGGTCACCGGCACTCAGAACAATCTCCCAGTGACGAACCGGGTTCGCGATTGACAGCTTTCGCGTTCGACTTGCGAGAGGCGGGCTTCGGCCCGCCTTTTCGTTTCAGGGCGGCAATATGCCCGGCCGGAGCGGGACATCGGCGTTCAACGTGCCGCACCGCTCGCATTGCGGACGAACTCGTGCGAAAAAAGGAATGGCGAACGACTCTCGTCGTTCGCCATTTGTCGTTCGTCTCTCTGAAGCTCGGCTACGTGCCGGACGGGCGTCCGCGCGGAGACGGCCGCGAGATGTCGATGATCGCCATCCGCTCGCGCTCGTCGTACCAGCAGTGGAACCGCTTGATGCCGGGAACGTCGATCTGGTAGTGCCGGAAAAAACTGGGAACGTGAATCGAGGTCGACTTCGACGACTGCCGGATCTTGGCAGCCCCTTCCTCTTTGCGATCGATCGCCTTGATCCCGATCACTTTTCTCTTGCGATCGTAGAAGAGATGAGCGTTCGCTTTGCCGCGAAGACGCAGCATGTCGGCGACCGGAACGGGCAGTCGGATCAGTCTCGACTGCACGATCGTCGCAGACGCCGGCACGCGCTCGTAATCCGGTTTGGGTTCCCACTTTTCAAACGGCATTTCCCATCTCCTCACCCATCACGTTTACCGTTGAAATCGGTTGGCATAGTCATCATAAATCCTAAGTGCATTTTGTCAACAATTTCGGATTCATTTCCCGCCGATTTCGGGTGCGGATCCGGAATAATTTCTACAAGGCGATCCTGCGCGTTATTCCATTCCGATATCGATACGGCAACAAGTACCGTATTTTCAACTAGTTAGATAACGTGACAACGTCAGCCAAAGTCATTACCTGACCCTCTTGACCGAAAACCTGACCCCGCGCGCCGAACTGCCCGGCGGCGAACTGCGCGAATCCTCGAGTCTTGAGTCATCGATTCCGCGACCCACTCGCGAGCTTCTCGCCCACGAAGCGCACTGAATTCCATCTGCGAAAATGGAGCAACTCAACCCGCGGACATACTCGAAATTCGAGGTTCGCGCGCTCGCGGTTCCGTCTTCCTTGCGTCGCGCTCCGCGACCGAGGTACCCTCCGCTCGGGACTTGCGCGGGTCGCACAAGCCATGCTCTCGAAGATCTGGAGTGCCGCGACCCTCGGCATTGATGCAGTTCGTATCGTCGTGGAGGTTCACGCCGCGGGCGCGAAGCTCCCCGGCTTCAACATGGTCGGGCTTCCCGACACCGCCGTGCGCGAATCCTACGCGCGCGTGCGCTCGGCGCTCGCCAACTGCGGCTTCACCTGGCCGCACAAGTACGTCACGATCAACCTCTCCCCTGCCGACGTGCGCAAGGAGGGCTCGGGGTTCGATCTGCCGATCGCGATCGGCATCCTCCGCGCCAGCGACGTCATCTCCGACCACGAGCTTCGCGGGCGGCTCTTCGTCGGCGAGCTGTCACTCGACGGGGCCGTCTCGCCGGTTCGCGGCGCGCTCTCGATCTCCTCGTTCGCAAGCCGCGAGCCCGATCTGCGCGAGTTGCTCGTTCCGGCGGCCAACGCGCGGGAAGCTGCCGCGGTGCGAGGCGTTCGAGTCATCGGAGTCCCGAGCCTTCCGGCGCTGCTCGACCACCTGCGCGGCGAGTCGCCAATCGACGCCGCGGTCCCCGACGAGACCGACTCGGCTCCGCGCGCCGAGGACGCCGCCGACTATTCGGACGTGCGCGGCCAGGCCTACGCGAAGCGGGCGCTCGAGGTGGCCGCGGCGGGCGCCCACAACATTCTGATGATCGGCCCGCCGGGCTCTGGAAAGACGATGCTCGCCCGCCGGATGCCGACGATCCTGCCCGGCCTCTCGCTCGACGAGTCGATCGAGACCACGAAGATCCACTCGGTGGCCGGGGTGTTGCGCCCCGGCTCGGGCCTGGTGCGCGAGCGCCCGTTCCGCGCCCCGCATCACACGATTTCGAACGCGGGCCTCGTCGGCGGCGGGAGCACTCCCCGGCCGGGCGAGGTCAGTCTCGCGCACAACGGAGTGCTTTTCCTCGACGAGCTCTCGGAGTTCCGCCGCGACGTGCTGGAGGTGATGCGCCAGCCGCTCGAGGACGGACACGTCACGATCTCGCGCGCGCTGCGCAGCCTGTCGTTTCCCGCCCGCTTCACGCTCGCCGCAGCGCTCAACCCGTGTCCCTGCGGATTCTTCAACGATCCGCGCCACCAGTGCGACTGCGGCGAGTTCCAGATCTCGCGATACCTCGCGAAGATCTCCGGGCCGCTTCTCGACAGGATCGACATCCAGATCGAAGTGCCCGCGCTCGCCCCCCAGGAGATCGTGGCAACCGCGCCGGCGGAAGCGTCGGCGGCGATTCGCGAGCGCGTCGACGCCGCGCGCACGATTCAGAGAGCGCGGTTCCGTCGCCATGCGATCGAGGCCAACGGTGACATGTCGACCCGCCATCTCCGTCGGTTCTGCGAACTCGACCGCGAGTGCGTGAAGCGGCTCGACGAGGCCATCGAACGCCTTGGCCTGTCGGCGCGGGCGTACGACCGCGTGCTCAAGGTCGCGCGTACGATCGCCGATCTCGGGGGCTCCGCGCGGATCGAGCCCGGGCACCTCTCCGAAGCGATCCAGTACCGCGCACTCGACCGGGCTTACTTTCGCTCGTCGTGAGCGCGCGGTGGTGCGAGCGAGTCGAGAATTCAGAATTGAGAATCGAGAGATGGCCGATGGGATATGGGAGCAAGACGGTCAGAGCTGAAAGGACTCGCGGAGATCCGGGAGGAGAGAAGGTCCGGGACGGACCGGGAAGATCCAGAGGGTGCTGGAGAGGGCGAGAGGAACCCGCCCCGAGAATCGAGAGATCATCGCGAGCTCTCAATTCTCAATTCTCCAATTCTCAATTCCGCCGAAAGGCGGCGAGCCTACTCCTCGTCGATGTTGAGGATGTGGCGAAGAGCGTCGTCGTTAGGGTTGACGAAGGCCTCGCCGTCGATCTCGACGACCGGCATCTCGCCCAGCTTGAACAGGTGCGACTTCACGGCCTTCACCTTGTCCGTGCCGACGAACTCGTACGTCACATTGTGGCTCTTGAAAAAACGGGCGATCGACTGGCTCTCGGCCTTCGTCGTCGAGTACAGCGTGATCTTCATACCCCTTCCCACCCTCGCTCTGCTTGTCATGTCGGCTTCCAGTATAGCAGGGAGCGTCTCAGGCGGATGCCGCCTCACCACGTTCCTCTCGATACTGAAGTTCGTAAAGCCGGCGGTATATTCCGTCCACGCGCAGCAGCTCCTCGTGCGTCCCGCGCTCGCGGATCTCGCCGTGATGGAAGACCAGGATCTGATCCGCGCAGCGGATCGTGGATAGGCGGTGCGCGATCGCGACGGTCGTGCGTCCCTCCATCAGGATCTCGATCGCTTCCTGGATGAGGCGCTCGGTCTCGCTGTCGATCGATGAAGTCGCCTCGTCGAGCACGAGCACCGGCGGGTCGAACGCGAGTGCTCGCGCGAACGAGAGCAGCTGCTTCTCGCCGACGGAGAACCCGGCGCCGCGCTCGCGAACCGGCGCGTCGTAGCCCTCCGGCAGGCGTTCGACGAATCGCGCGGCACGCACGCGGCGCACTGCATCCTCGATGCGCTGCCGACCGATCGTCGCGTCGCCGAGCGACACGTTGTCGGCCACCGTGCCCGAGAAGAGAAACACGTCCTGCTGCACGATCGCGAACATCCGCCGCAGGTCGGCGAGCCGGTACTTCCGGATGTCGACGCCGTTGACGAGGATCTCGCCCCTCTGCACTTCGTAGAAGCGGAGCAGCAGGCTCGTCACCGTCGTCTTTCCCGCGCCGGTGTGGCCCACGAGCGCGAGGCGCTCGCCTTTCTTCACGACGAACGAGACGTTGCGCAGCACCCACTCTTCACCCGTGTAGGCGAACCAGACGTTGCGAAACTCGATCTCGCGCAGCTCGCCGAGCTCGGCGGGCTCCGCGGGATCGTCGATCTCGACGGGTGTGTCGAGCAGCTTGAAGATGCGCTCGCTCGCCGCCATCGCGCTCTGGAGGATGTTGTACTTCTCCGAGAGATCCGAGATCGGCTCGTAGAACCGCTGCGCGTACTGGAAGAAGGCGATCAGCGCGCCGATGCTGAGCGTTCCCTGCACGACCTGGCCCCCGCCGTACCAGACGATCAGGGCGATGCCGATCGACTGGACGAGCTCGATCACCGGGTAGAAGACCGAGTAGTAGTAGATCGACTCGATGTTCGCGTCGCGATGCTTCGCGTTGAGGTCGGCGAACTTCTCCGCCTCGCGCTCCTGCCGGTTGAAGAGCTGAACCACCGCCATCCCGGAGATGTGCTCCTGCAGGAAGGCGTTGATCGCGGCGATCCGCGCGCGGACCATCCGGTAGGTGCGCCGCGCCCCTGCGCGAAACCAGAGCGACGTGATCACGAGGAACGGGATCACCGAGAAGAGGACGAGCGCGAGCTTCCAGTTCAGCCAGAACAGCATCGCCACGATCCCGAGGAGGACGAAGATGTCACCGAAGATCGCGACGAAGCCGGCGGTGAACATCTCGTTCAGCGCATCGACGTCGGTAGTCACGCGCGTGATGAGCCGCCCCACGGGATTGCGGTCGAAGTACTGCACGTGAAGGCGCTGCATGTGCCCGAAGATCTGCCGCCGCAGGTCGAACATGATCCGCTGCCCCATCATGTTCATCACGACCATCTGGACGTAGAGCACGATGAAGCCGCCGCCGAGCGTCGCCAGGTACAGCAGCGTCGCCGCGGTGATGCCGTCGAGCGCAGAGGCCGGCATCATCCCCACCGACGCCAGCCACTCGCCCACCTGTCGCGAGACACCCGCGCTCTCGCTGCCGCGCGGCACCACGAAGAGGTCGATCGCGATCGCGACGATCGCGGGGCCCGCGATCTCGGCGAACGACGAGAGGATCACCAGCGCGACCGACGCACCCGCGCGCATCCTGTAAGGCCGCAGGTAGCCGAGCAGCCGGAGCGTGAGCCGCGGGTCGAGCTTCTTCGTTCCCTCGTCCTCGAACCTCTCGACGGCGCTCATCAGGCGATCTCCTCGAGCTCTTCCTCGAGCGCCTGCCGGCGGTACAGATCGGCGTAGAAGCCGCCTGCCTCGAGCAGCTCGTCATGCGATCCGCGCTCGACGATCCGCCCCTCGTCGAGCACGACGATCTGGTCGGCATCCTTCACCGACGAGATGCGGTGCGACACGATGACGACGGTGCGCCCGCGCCGCAGTTCGCGGAGCGAGCGGAGGATCCGCTCTTCCGTGTGCGTGTCTACGGCGCTCAGCGCGTCGTCGAGGATCATGATTTCAGGGTTGCGGACGATCGCCCGAGCGATCGCCGTGCGCTGCTTCTGTCCACCCGAAAGCGTAATCCCGCGCTCGCCGATCACCGTCGCGAGCCCCTCCGGCATCGCCTTCACGTCCTCGCTCAGCCCGGCGAGCTCGACGACCGTCGCGATCTCCTCGTCGCTCGCGCCGATCCGGCCGACCCTGACGTTCTCGGCGATCGAGTCGGAGAAGAGGAACGTCTCCTGCGGAACCACGCCGACCATCTCGCGCAGCCGCTTCGCAGGAATCGTCTCGACCGGAACGCCGCCGGCGAACACCGTGCCGGGCGGAGGCTCCCACACGCGCGTGACCAGCGAGAGCAGCGTCGACTTCCCGCTCCCCGTCCTTCCGACGATGCCAACCGTTTCTCCCTCGCGGATCGTGAGGTCGACGTCGCGAAGAACCGGCGTCCCGTCGTAGCTGAAGGTCAGTCCCCGGAACTCGATCTCCGGCGCGAGCTCGGCTCCCGAGAACGGCTCGCCCGCGGTCTCCATCGCCGGCTCCGCCAGGAGGATCTCGTGGAGCCGCTTCATTGACGCCATACCGCGCTGGAAGAGATTGATCACCCACCCCAGCGCGATCAGCGGCCAGGCGAGGCGCCCCAGGTAGAGAGTGAACGACACGAACTCGCCGACGCTCATCGTCCCCGCGAGAATCCGGCGGGTTCCGAGGAAGAAGATGATCACGAACATCACGCCGATCATCGAATGGAGCATCGGGTAGAACGTCGCCGTCAGGAGGATCAGCTTGCGGTTCCTGTCGACGTACTCCTCGTTCATCGCCTCGAAGACCTTGCGCTCGTTGTCCTCGCGGGTGAAGGCGCGGACGACGCGGATCCCGGCGACGTTCTCCTGAACTCGCGCGCTGATCTCTCCGAAATAGTCCTGCACCTCGCGGAAGCGCTCGTGAATCCGCGAGCCGAAGAACTGCACGATCCAGGCGACCGCGGGCACCGCGAGCAGCGAGATGCACGCAAGCTGCAGGTCGATCCGCGCCATCATGATGAACGCGCCGATCACGACGAGGATCGAGGAGAAGGCGTGCATCACCGCGGGACCGACGAGCATGCGGACCGACGACAGATCGTTCGTCGCCCGCGACATCAGGTCGCCCGTCTTGTTCTGCTGGTAAAAGGTCGAAGGGAGCGCCTGCAGGTGGGCGTAGAACTCCCCCCGCATGTCGTACTCGATCTTTCGCGAAGCGCCGATGACGATCCAGCGATGCAGATAGAGGAAGATCCCCTGGATCACCGCGGCCCCGACGTACAGCAGGGAGAAGCGCACGATCGACTCGTGCCGCAGGTCGTTCCGGAGCACGTCGACGGCGGTGCCGACGATCAGCGGCTTCATCAGCGAGAAGACCGCCGATCCGATGACGCACGCGGCTCCGATACCGAGCTCGCGACGATAGCGCAGCAGATATCCCGTCAACCTCCTGCCGGGCGTCATGGGGTTGGCCCCGTGTCACCGTAGAGCGGAAGCTTGCGCAGTTCCGTGATCGTAATCCGCAACACCCGCTCCAGAGTGAAGCTCGGAGGGAACGCGTGCGGAATCCGGATGCCGGCGCCGGTCAGCTCGAGGAAGTCGATCGACGGGCTGCGCCGCGCGAGCACCCACAGGAGCTTGCGCGGCAGGTCTTCGCGATCCATTACCGCGAGATGCAGCGACTGGAGGTAGTAGCCGAAGTGCATCGCCCGCAGCTGCGGCCGCCCTCCACCGTACTCGGGGAGCGTGACGCTAAGACTGAGCGCGCCCAGAAGCCAGTTCTCGCGGCCGAACTCGGCGCGCCAGTGGTCCTCTTCTTCTTCCGTGAGCTTTTCGAGGCGCATTGCGAGCGGAGTTTCCCCTGGAGCGCGAGCCGGGCGGAGCCAATCAGCCCTGGAGCTTCTTCAGCCCTTCGAGCAGTTCCCTGATCTTCGCGTCGTGAAACGTGTCGAGCGTCTTCTGCAGCGCCGGCTCCGGCACCGTGCTCATATCCTCGGTATACACCTTCTTGAGCGCGCCACCGAGATAGACCTTCGTTTCGAGCCGCCACGTCGGGCGGGGAAAGAACTCCGTCTGCACGGTCAGCTTTTTCTGCCCGACATCGTAAGCGTCGAGCCTGCCCATCGGCGGATTTCCCGGCGGTGTCACGTCCATGACCTCGTAGTTTAGCGGATTCGGAGGGGACGCACGAAAAGGCGATGAGAGTACGAGCGTGGTCCTTCGCCCCGCTATGATGTGGCGCAGGCACTCCTGCCTGCGCGTCGCCGAAGGCGACCCGTCACCACGAGACCCCGTCGGTTCTGGCCGGCGCTCCGCGCCGCGCGCAGACAGGAGTGTATGCGCCACGTGCGGACCTCACGACGACACGTTCGTTTTTCCAGCGCGAGGCATCGAACACCGCTTAACGGCTGCGGTCGCGCCGCACGAGCCTGCGGCATTTCGCCTCGGCACGGGCCTCGATCTGGCGGACGCGCTCGCGGGAAAGCCCGAGCAGGTCGCCGATGTCACGAAGCGTCAACTCGTCCTGCAGGATGCCGTAGTGCATCTTCAGCACAACGCATTCCTCGAGCGAGAGCGACGACTCCATCGCCGTCTGCGCCGCGCCCGAGTGTTTGAGGCTCTCCAGGAGCGAGAGCCGCTCCTGAAGCGGGCTGAAGTGCTTCGTCCCGTTCTCGTCGGCTCCGAGCCGGACCCACCACGTCAGGGAGGCCCGCGGGTTCGGGTTCAGGTTCAGAAGCAGATGCGCGAGTTCGCTCTCGCTGATTTCGAGCCCGTCGCACATCTTCCTCTTCCCCGAGGCGAGCGAGTCGTGGATTCGCTCCTTCTCGAGGCCCATGAACTCCGCAATCTCATCGGCGCCGCGCGGAATGTTGTCGCTCACGCCGTGTCGCAGGCAGAGGATGAGGCGCTCCTTCGGCGAGAGCGCCGACATCCGCTCGATCAGCTCTCCCCTCGCCGCCTGTTCGGTGAGCTCGTCCTCGGCGGAAGGGACGGTCGTCTGCTCGATCAGGTCGCCGAGCTCGGTGTGCGACTCGCCGTCGAGCTCCGAGCTTAGCGAGAAACTCTCGTTCATCGCCTGCATGAGCGTGTTCACTTCCTTGACCGACACGCCGAGCTTCCCGGCCAGCTCCTCGGGAGGCGGGAAACGGTTCTCCTCGGTGACGATCTGGCCGATGATCCGCTCGAGCCGATACATCAGATTGGCCCGTTTCGGCGGGAGGCGGAACGGGCCTCCCTGCTCGGACAGCGCGTGGAGAATCGCCTGCCGGATCCACCAGACCGCGTAGGTGATGAACTTGACGTTCTTCTCGGGATCGTACTTTTTCGCTGCGTGAATCAGTCCGATGTTCCCTTCGTTGATCAGGTCGAGGAAGAGAACGTGGTTGTTGCGGAAACGCTTCGCGTAGGAGACGACGAAGCGGAGATTCGCCTGCACCAGCTCCTCGAGCGCCTGGCGGTCGTTCTGCTGCACGAGGTAGCCGAGTTCCTTCTCGCGCTCTGGTGTCAGGCGCGGAATCTTCGAGATCTCCTGAAGATACTGGTTCAGCAGATCATACGACTCTTCACGGCTCGCGCTACGGCGGCTTCCGGGGGACATGTTGTCAGCTCACCGCGATTCTACTCCAGACGGGAGAATCGCGTCGCGAACGACAGGTGGTAGTCCGGAGACCATGTGGAGTGCGCGTCATGTGGCGCAGACACTCCTGTCTGCGCGCGGCGCGCCGCGCCGCAGCCAGGCGGCAGATTTGCGGGAGAGAAGAACGTGTCGCCTTCGGCGACGCGCAAGCAGGAGTGCCTGCGCCACATCTCAGCGCAGGATCTTCACCAGCGGCTTCGGAGCGGCCTTGACCAGCGCGTTCTCGCGATCCATGCCGGTGCGACGGTCGAGAACGATGCGGCGGATCGAATCGAGGATCAGCTCGGCGTCCATCTCGACCTGCTCCATCTCCTGCTGGAGGCGGAGGAACACTTCGACCCCGGCCAGGTTCACGCCGAGGTCGCGTGTCAGGGTGAGGATGACTTCGAGCTGCCGGATCTGCGACGGGCCGTAGAGGCGCGTGTTCCCGCCAGTGCGCTCGGGCTTGATCAGCCCCTCACGCTCGTAGAGCCGGAGCGTCTGCGGATGGATGTTGTAGCGTTCCGCGATGATCGAGATCATCACGAAGCCGTCGCGTCTTCTCGCCATGATCTTTCTCGTCCCGTCGTCGGGTTCGCAGGGGCACGGCATGCCGTGCCCCTGCCCGTCCGTGTCGCGTGTCGCGTTTCGCGTTCAGCGTTTCGTCTTTACTTCTTCTCGTCGACGACTTCGGCTTCGATGACGTCGTCCTTGGCCGCCCCGGCCGACGCATCGGTCGACCCGGCCTGCGGTCCGCCGTCGCCATCGGGTTTCGTCTGGCTGTAGAGGACTTCGGCGAGCTTGTGGGACGCCTTCTGCAGCTTGTCCATCGCTGCCTTCATGCCTTCGAGCTCGCCCTGCTCCATCGCCTTGCGCGCGTCGCCGATCGCGCCCTCGAGGTTCGACACGTCCGAACCGGAGAGCTTCTCGCGGTTCTCGCCAAGCATCTTCTCGATCGAGTAGATGAGCGAGTCGAGGCTGTTCTTCGTCTCGGCTTCTTCGCGGCGGCGCTTGTCGGCGTCTGCGTTCAGCTCGGCGTCCTTCACGAGGTTCTCGATCTCGTTCTTGTTGAGGCCCGACGAGCTCGTGATGGTGATCTTCTGCTCCTTGCCGGTGCCCAGGTCCTTCGCGCCGACGTTCAGGATGCCGTTCGCGTCGATGTCGAAGGTGACCTCGATCTGTGGCACTCCGCGCTGCGCCGGCGGCAGGCCGACGAGGTTGAAGTTGCCGAGCAGCTTGTTGTCGCGCGCCATCTGGCGCTCACCCTGATAGACCTTGATCTCGACCGACGTCTGGTTGTCGGCGGCCGTGGAGAAGGTCTCGGACTTGCGCGTCGGAATCGTCGTGTTGCGCTCGATCATCGGCGTCATCACGTTGCCGAGCGTCTCGATTCCGAGCGTCAGCGGCGTGACGTCGAGAAGGAGAACGTCCTTGACCTCGCCCGCGAGGACGCCGCCCTGAACCGCGGCGCCGACCGCGACGACCTCGTCAGGGTTCACGCCCTTGTGCGGCTCCTTGCCGAAGTAGTCGCCGACGGCCTTCTGGACCATCGGGATGCGGGTCGATCCGCCGACGAGCACGACCTCGGCGATCTCCTTGGGCGACATGCCGGCATCCTTGAGCGCCTGGCGTACCGGCGCCATGGTCCGCTCGACGATGTCACCGATGAGCTGCTCGAACTTCGCGCGAGTCAGCGTCATCGTCAGGTGCTTCGGTCCCGTCGCGTCGGCCGTGATGAACGGCAAGTTGATGTCGGTACTGTTGGTCGACGAGAGCTCGATCTTGGCCTTCTCCGCGGCTTCCTTCAGACGCTGGAGGGCCATCTTGTCCTTCGACAGGTCGATGCCCTGATCCTTGACGAACTCGTCGATGATCCAGTCGATGATGCGCTGGTCGATGTTGTCGCCGCCGAGGTGGCCGTCGCCGTTCGTCGACTTGACCTCGACGACGCCGTCACCGACCTCGAGGATCGAGATGTCGAACGTGCCGCCGCCGAAGTCGTAGACGGCGATGATCTCGTCCTTCTTGCGATCGAGA
>JAMPYE010000045.1 GCA_023700825.1 Thermoanaerobaculia bacterium
ACGGTCGTCCCGACCCCCGCGAGCAGCAGGAGGACGAAGACCGCGATCACGCCCCACTGCGGCGCGACCAGCGTCGCCGGCTCGAACTTCGCCACGCCGAGCATCCCCTGCCTCACCTCATCGCGCGAGACGATCATCAGTGCGATCGAGCCGAGCAGCGTCCAGATCCCGACGTCGACGAACCTTCGCGGTGACGGCGCATTCATCGCCATGACCATCGTGACGCAGGCCGCGAGGCCGAGCAGCGTTCCGCCCGTGAGCGAGACGATCGCCGGCACGCTCTTGCCCGCGAAGCGCAGCAGCACCTCGCGCGGCAGCGTGCCGAGCCACCAGAGCCCGATGAGGAAGTTCAGCACCGTCGGCATCACGAACCAGAGCGCGCCGTGACGCATCGCCCAGATGCCGTGCCGGTCGTCGTCGCGCTCCACGCGCCGCCCGTAGAGCGACACGACCATGCCCGCGACCGCGATTGCCCCGAGCAGCATGTGGAGGAAGCGCGGGATCAGCGTCGGATCCGCGAGATTGAGATGCATCTGCGCGTCGCCCGACCGGTGCAGAGCGGCCATCGTCTCGGGGCGCAGCGAAAGCGTCATGTTGTTGCTGTAGATGAACGCGATCGACAGGAAGAGAATCGCCGAAACGGCGGCAACGAGCGTGATCGCGCCCCCCTTCGTCTCCTCGCGCATCGCCACGACGTAGGTGCCGTAGTAGGCGACGATCAGGATCGGCACCACTGCGAACCAGAACCAGCCGAGGATTGCCGAGCTCGAGAAGAAGAGCCTGCCGTAGAGTGCCTGCAGGAAGAGCAACGCGGCGACGCCTAACGTCACCGCGGTCGCGACCATCGGGGGAAGCGCCTTCGCCATCCACCGCGCGAGCCTGCGGCTGTCTTCGTGGGTGTTGGCGCGGAACTTCGCGACCAGGGCGATGAAAGACCCACCCAGGATGAAGTTCATCGGGAGCAGGTGGAGAAAGAAGAGAAGCAGAAGGAGGGCCCAGAGCAGCATCGCCGGCGCCGGGAGGGCAACCGGGTCGGCCTGCGGAATCGCGTTGATCATGGTGGCGAGCATCCGGTCACCTCTTCCCGCTCGCCGCGATTCCGGCGAGGTGCTGTGCGAGGGCGTCGCGCTCGGCGTCGCTCCCTTCGAACGGAGGCATCATCTCGTTGAGCTCCGGTAGCCGTCCGAGGCTCTCGTGCAGCTGGTCACGGTTCCGTCCGGTGATGATCGGGGCGAGTGGCCAGTCGCTGCCTTCGCCGTGGCAAGCGGAACAGTTCGCCTCGAAGATCGCGGCGCCGTCGACCACGCCCGCAGCCGGCCGCGCGATGATCGCGCCGCCTCCGAGCTTCGCGAGGTAAACCGCGAGCGCGTGCTCTTCCAGTTCGTTGCCCGGGAACGGCGGCATCCGCCGACCGCGCCAGCTCTCGAATTTCACGGGGACGGCAGACCATCCCTTTTCAAGATCCGCCGGGAGCGCCAGCCTGTCAATGACGCCTTCGAGCGCACTGGTGTTCCATCCGGCGACGAGCGGGCGGATCGCAAGGTAACCGTCGACCGTGTGGCACTGCGAGCAGGTCAGCCGGAAGATCTCGCGGCCGAGTGCGGCCTCCTCGTCGACCGACTTCAGCGCAGCGGGATCGCTGCCCGCGGGAATCCGTGCCCACTTCGACGCGGCGAGCACGCCGGTCGCGCGCACGCGGTCGATCGCGTACGCATCATCGATCTCCGGCGTCGGCACGCGCACGGCGTTGACGAACATGTACGAGCCGATCACCCAGGGCTTGCGGAGATCCTCGCGCACCCACTCGGCGCCGCCGACGGAGGCGAGCGCCGCGAGCATCAGAATGGCGCTGACGACCCGGCGCGCCGCACTGCGCGTGATCATCATGCTCACGAGGGAGAGCAGGATCGTCGCGGCGCAGGCCACGACGGCGACGCGCAGTGCGATCTGCGCGACCGGGTAGCCGGTCGTGGCGGTCGACCCGAGCGATCGCGCGAGCTCCGCCATGCCCGGGCCCGCCGCGCCGAGAATCTCGGCCGTCGGGATGCCGGCGCCGGCCGCCGCCGCGAAGAACCAGAAGAGCGCGAGAGGAAGGCCGATTGCCATCGGGACCACCCAGCCGAGCGTCGCGTAACGCGTGATCTTCCTGCCGAGCTCGCCGTCGCTGAGCCACGACGAAGTGAAGAGCGCGTAAACGCCTGCAAGGCCGATCGCGCCGAGCGTGCGGATCACCAGCGCCGGCCAGTAGGTCGGATTGAGGAAGCCGTCGAGGAAGCTGCGCGTCGTGATCCACGCCCCTGGCGTCAGCATGAAGGTGAGGATGCCGTTGATCACGACGAGACTCGCCCACGCCGCACCGAAGTAGATCCAGCCGACGACGAGGTGCTGCTTCGGCGTCAGCTTCTCCCATCCGTAGTAATAGACCATTGCCGCTGCGATCTCGGTGAAGAAGAAGACCCACTCGATCGCCCAGCCCCAGACGAACGTGTTGATCAGCGACGAGGTCGCCGCCGGATGGACGAGACCGATCGTGAACCAGATCCCGACGCCGGTGATCGCGCCGAAGACGAGCGTGAGCAGCACGAAGAAGCGACTGTGCCGCTTCACGTAGTCGAGCAGCGCCGTGTCTGCCTCGCGCCTCGCCTTCGCCTCGGTCCAGACGAGGAAGAGCCCTCCCCCGACCGCGAAGTGGGAGACGAACACGTGAACGATCGCGACGAGCGCGATCAGTAACCCCGGAGACGCCAGATCCCAGATCGGATAATTCAAGTTTCACCTCTGCGAACGAGAGGAATATCGCTTCTGGTACACGCGGGGATGTGTCCCAGAACACAGCGAGGCGTAAGGACGGAGCGCGGGGAGGGAAACAACGAAGGCAGAACGCAGAATGCTGAACGACGAATGCTGAACGACGAATGTTGAAGGGGCATCGCCGCGCTGATGGACGGAATCGTTGCGGCGCCTGATTTCTACATTCATCGTTCTTCATTCTGCGTACTGCATCCAATGCCCCCTCCCCGTCTCCTGACCCCAACGCCCCCGCTCTTGCGACGCCGCCCCCTCGGACATACTCTTGGCTCCACCACGACCGAACCGGAGCACACCATGCGAGCCACACTGCTTGTACGCGCGAGCCTCATCTGCCTGCTGACGCTTTCCTGTGCCCTGACCGGAGAGGCCACGATTTCCAATCTCGAGCGCGGGACCCTCATCCAGTTCTTCTACGCGACCGGCGGCCCGGCATGGTCGGGCAACGGAGGCTGGGGCGGCGATTCCGGCACTGAGTGCAGCTGGACCGGCGTCGTCTGCAACCAGGCCGGCGACACGGTCATCGAGCTGAACCTCGGCTACAACAACCTCGTCGGAACGTTGCTGCCACAGCTCGGCCAGCTCACCAACCTCGAGGTGCTCTACCTTCCCGGCAACGCGCTCGGCGGCACCATCCCCTCGCAGCTCGGAAGCCTCTCGAAGCTCCGCGTCCTCGACCTCAACTCCAACCAGCTCACTGGCCCGATCCCGTCGTCGTTCGCGTCGCTCGCGAATCTCGAGATGCTCGCGCTCTGGAGCAACCAGCTCACGGGGACGATCCCGGCCTCCCTCGGATCACTCTCGAAGCTGAACGAGCTCCGGCTCTCGACGAACCGGCTCAGCGGAGCGATTCCCGCCCAGCTCGCGCAGCTGTCCGCGCTCGTCTACCTGGACCTCGCCGACAACGCTCTGACCGGCGGCGTCCCGGCTCAGCTCGGCTCGCTCGCGCAACTCCAGGAACTGACCCTTGGCATCAACAAGCTCTCCGGCTCGATCCCCCCGGAGCTCGGCAACCTGCCGAAGCTCCGCGTCCTCGACATCGGCGAGAACGAGCTCACGGGAGCGATTCCGGGCCAGTTCGGCCAGCTCGCGGCGCTCGAGCAACTGCAGCTCCACGACAACGCGCTCACCGGCAGCATCCCGTCCCAGCTCGGCAATCTCACGAAGCTCACGCGCCTCTGGCTTTACGCGAACAGCCTGAGCGGCACGATCCCCGTGACGCTCGCGCAAGTCGGAACCCTCGAAGATCTCCTGCTCGCCCATAACCAGCTCACTGGGACGATCCCGGCCGAGCTCGGCGCGATGCCGGCGCTGCAGAACCTGCAGCTCAACAACAACCAGCTCACCGGCACGATCCCGACGACTCTCGCGAACGCCGCCGCGCTGCGCAGCCTCTTCCTCTCCGCAAACCAGCTGACCGGCACGATCCCAACCGGACTCGGCAACCTCTCGAATCTCACCGAGCTCGATCTCGGTGAAAACCAGCTGAGCGGGACCATTCCCGTCGAGCTCGGAAGTCTCACGAACCTCACCTTCCTTTCGGTCGCGACGAACCGCCTGACCGGCGGAGTGCCGCCCGAGCTCGGCAACCTCACGAAGATGATCGCGCTATGGGCGCAGGGGAACCAGCTCACGGGCGCGATTCCATCCCGGCTCGGCAACCTCACGGCGATGAGCTCGCTCTTCCTTTTCGACAACCAATTGACCGGCACGATCCCGCGCGAGCTCGGGCAGTGCACCGCGCTCGAGGCGCTCGACTTCGGCGTCAACCAGC
Source organism: Thermoanaerobaculia bacterium (assembly GCA_023700825.1). Classification (GTDB taxonomy): domain Bacteria; phylum Acidobacteriota; class Thermoanaerobaculia; order Gp7-AA8; family Gp7-AA8; genus JACPDH01. Next base: position 4,583 of record JAMPYE010000045.1, read on the forward strand.
TCACCGGCACGATCCCGCCCGAACTCGGCGACCTCACCCGGATGCAGTACTTCGGGCTCTCGTCGAATCAGCTCACCGGCGCGATCCCCGTCGAGCTGGCCCGGATGACGAGCGTCATCAACTTCGACGTCAGCGCGAACAGGCTGAACGGCACCATCCCGCCCGCGTTCGGATCGATCGCCACCCTCGAGTTCTTCGCGCTACAGGGCAACGAGCTCACCGGCCCGATCCCCTCGGAGCTCGCGCAGGCGTCGAGCCTCCAGTACCTGTTCCTCAGCGGCAACCACCTTACCGGCACGATTCCTCCGCAACTCGGCATCCTCCCGAACCTCCGCTCGCTCTCGATCGGCCAAAACCTCCTCAGCGGTTCGATTCCTCCGCAGCTCGGACAGCTCGCGACGCTCGAGGAGTTGCAGCTCGACCTGAACAACCTCTCCGGCCCCGTTCCTCCGGAGCTGCTCAACCTCACCGCGCTCGTCGATAACGAGAGCGATTTTGGCTACAACGCCCTCTACACGAACGACCCGACGCTGCTGGCGTTCCTCGATCGCAAGGAGGGCGCATCCTTCCGCGAGACACAGACCGTGACGGTCACGAACGCGCAGATCGCCGCCGTGAAGAGCGACACCGTCGTGCTCACGTGGCAGCCGATCGCCTACTTCAACGATCCCGGCGGCTACGCGATCTCCGTCTCGACGACGCCCGGCGGCGCGCCGGTGCAGGTCGTCACCACACCCGACAAGCAGCTCTCCTCGTTCGCGGTCGACGGCCTCACGCCGCAGACGACGTACTACTTCGTCGTCACGAGCGTCAGCTATCCGTTCTACCTCCAGCAGAACACCGTCATCAGCGAGCCGACCGCGACGCTCACCGCGACCACGACGACGGCGACGATCTCGCCGCCGCTTCCCGTCGTCACCACCTACCCCGCGGGTCTCGTCGCGAGCGCCGGCACGGCGGGCGCCGAGGACTACTACCAGATCAGGAACTACGGCGACCTGCCTACCGACCTCGTGATCTCGCAGAGCGGCGACTTCTTCACGCAGTCGCCCACGACCGCGACGCTGGGCCCCGACGAGGAGCTCTACGTCGAGATCCGCGGGCTCGCCCGTCCCGCGGGCGCCTACGCGGGGACCGTGCTCGTCACCGGCAGCGGCTTCTCGAACACGGTTCGCATTCCGGTCAAGATGCTCTCGGCCGCGGCCCAGGAGGGCACCGCTCTCGCCGATGCCAGCGAGGACCGGATCGACGTCGCGGCCCCCGCGAACGAGAGCCCGTCGGGAGCGGCGACCTTCACGAACCTCGGCAACGGCACGCTCCAGGGCATCGTCGTGTCGGACGTCGGCTTCATCGTTCCACAATCGGGACTGGTGACCATCGCGCCGGGGCAGAGCGTTCCGGTGTCGTTCCAGATCGACCGGGCGCAGCGCCCCGACGCGGCGGCCCTCGCCGGCACGGCGGCCGGAACTCTCTCGCTCGTCTACGCAACGGGCGGCGCAGCCGGACGATCTTTCACCTCGAGCGCGAGGCGCGGAATCCTCGATAGCCCTGGCGTGAGCGTGAGCCTCGTCACCATCGCCGACACCGTGAAGCCCGGCACGTCGTCGAGCGACGTGCCCGCGTTAGGCCCGTCGCAGGTCGCGCTGCTGATCCCCGGCGTCGGCCACATCCGCGGCGGCGTCGGCCTCTTCCTCTCCGACGTCACGATCACGAACGTCTTCGGCGTCAGCGCGCTGGCCGATCTCTCGATGTACTTCTCGCCGTCGATGGATGCGCCGCCCGCGTCGAAGAGCGCGCCGCTCGCACCGGTCGCGCCAGGACTGGGAGTGAAGCTCGCCGACATCGTCACCACGGTCTTCGGCGGTGACCAGGTGACCGGCACGCTGCAGATCCGGACGCGCGACTTCGACAAGATCTACACCGCGGCGAACATCGTCAACGTCAGCAACCCGCTCGGCACCTATGGAACGGTGATCCCGGTCTTCCGCTCCGACCGCTCGCTGGCCGCGGGGCAGAGCCTCTACCTCACCGGGATGCGCAAGAGCGCGACGACGCGCACGAACATCTTCGTGCAAGAGACCGCGGGAGGCAGCGCCTCGGTCACGGTCCGCTTCTACGCCGCGAACGGCACGGAGATCTCCAGCCTGACGGATTCGGTCACCGCCTTCCGCATGCTGCGACTGCTCGACCGCGCCCCCGCGGGCACCGTGCTGGCGCGCGTCACGAACAACCCGTCGTCGTCGGGGCGCATCGTCGCCTACGCCACGCCGGTCGACCAGGAGAGCGGCGACTTCTGGAGCATCGCCGACTGGAGCCAGCTCCTCGGGGCGAATCGGGCGGAGACGGTCGTGATCCCGGTCGCGGGCGTCGTGCGCGGAGCCAACGACAACTTCTTCAGAACCGAGGTGTCGCTAAGCAACGTCGACACGATCGACGCCACGGGGACGCTCCAGTACTTCCAGCGCGACGGCGTGACCTTCTCGAAGCCGGTCGCCTTGAAGGCAGGAGAATCGATCGAATACCTCGACGTGGTGGGCTCGCTCTTCGGCGCCGCCAGCGGATCGCTGGGGTACATCGTCTACACGCCCGAGGCAGGCTCCGTCGCCGCCACTAGCCGCACCTACGCGACGGTCGGCACACGGCCCGGCACCTACGGCACCGGCGTCCCCGCGCTCCCTCGCAGTTCCGCGATGCGGCTCGGCCAGTCCCGGCAGATCAACGGCCTCGAGGTGTCGTCGGTCGCGACGATCCTGGCGCAGAAGCCCGCCTCGTTCCGATCGAACATCGGGCTCGTCGAAACCGGCGGCGCGACGGCGAGAGTGCGCGTGACCGCGTCCTACGGAGACAGCCGCTCGCTCGTCCGCGGCCCGATCGCGAGCTTCGACATCGACTTGCCTGCGCGCGGCTTCGTGCTGCTCAGCGACTTGAGCAGTCGCCTCCCGGCGACAGCGCGCGGCGAGGACCTGCTCGGCGTATCGCTCCGCTTCCAGATCATCAGCGGCGACGGGGCCGTGATCCCCTTCGTGACGAGCGTCGACAACGGGAGCGGGGACCAGGTGCTGCGAACGGAGTAGTGGTGACGGCCTCTGGCCGGCGGTAATGCCGGCCTCTCGCCGGCAGGATCCACGCGAGCCGTTCGTCGTCGCACACCAGGGCGAGCCGCGCCTCGTCCAATACCGCCGCTGGAAAGGAGCCGGTAGACATCGATGCCTGCAGTTGCACAGAATTGCCCGGATGTAGATTCCCTTCACGGATATCAACGAATGGTTAGCCGCTGACAAGTCACACTCCTCCCTGATGCGACTCGGACTCGGACTTCACGTGTGGATCACTCGCGCTCTGCGGACGCTCGCCAGACGACGCCGGCGTTCGCCAAGGGCGTCGTTCACTTCCCGCGCGGTCGCGAAACTGCACATCGGGGCGGGGCGCGTCGCGTTGGCTGACTGGACGAATGTGGACCTCGAGCCGCTCCCCGGCGTCGATTACGTCGTGGATGTGCGTGACGGTCTGCCGTTCAGGGACGTTCGATTCATCTTCGCGGAGCACTTCATCGAGCATCTGAGCCACGATGAAGGGGTCCGATTCCTGGCCGAGGCCAGAAGAGCGCTTCTCCCGGAAGGCGTCATCCGCCTGTCAACGCCGAATCTCGAATGGGTGCTCACCACTCAGTACGGACAGCCGTCGTCGGACCGTGTGCGCGACTGCTTCGAGATCAACAAGGCATTCCGAGGCTGGGGTCATCAGTTTCTCTACAACCGGGAGACTCTGCGCGCGACTCTTCTTGACGCCGGGTTTGCGAGCGTCGAGGAGCGCACATACGGAATGAGCCCGCACGAAGAGCTGCGTGGACTCGAGCACCACGAAACTTACGCGGATTCGTCCGAGCTGCCACACGTGATCATCCTCGAAGCAGGCGGGGTGGCGCCCCGGAGCGAACGACTTGACGGTCTCAGCGAAGAGTACGACTGGGCCGTGAACCCGTAGAGCTCGCGTTCCACGATCGATCCAATGCCGACCTTCTTCAAAACAGCCGCGAAGTTCCGTGCCTGGCTCGAGCGGCACGGCGCGACCGAGTCCGAGCTCGTCGTCGGCTTCTACAAGCGCGGGAGCGGACGGCCCAGCATCACCTGGCCGGAGTCGGTCGACGAGGCGCTCTGCTTCGGGTGGATCGACGGGATTCGACGCCGCCTCGACGACGTCTCCTACACGATTCGCTTCACCCCTCGGAGGGCCGGGTCGGTCTGGAGCGCGATCAACGTCGACAAGGTTCGCAAACTGCAGGCCGAAGGGCGCATGACCAAAGCCGGGCTCGATGCGTTTGCCCGGCTCGACGAGGCGAAGTCGCGCGGCTACTCGTACGAGCAGGTGAGGCGCGCGGAGCTGGAAGCGGAACAGGTCGCCGCGTTCCGGAAGAACAAGGCGGCGTGGGCGTTCTTCGAAGCGCAGCCGCCGAGCTACCGGCACATGATCGCGTGGTACGTCATCAGCGCCAAGCGACCCGAGACCCGGCAGGCACGCCTCGCCAGAGTCATCGAAGCGTCCGCTGCGGGACGCCGCCTCTGAAGCACTCGCCGAAGCCAGAACCCCGCGCGAGGGGAGCTCGGCGACTTGCTTGCACCTGCGCGTTGCTTGCGACCCGCGGGTTCTTCACCCCGCTTCGCGCCATTCAGAACGGCATCCGCTCGGTTGAAGCGTCCGGCCGTCACTCCGTCCCGCGAAGCCCATCGGCCTCAGAACGGCTTCTTCGCGAGCTTGTCGTGCGTCTCCCGGACGAGCATCAGAGCCGCGGAACCGTAGTACTTGTGGTATTCGGCGATCATCTCGCCCTTGATGATCACGGGGTCCGTCGCGGTCAGCTTTTTCGCCTCCTCGATGTCCGCCACCGCGAAGACGAACAGCCCGCGCCAACCGTCCACGCCGTCGAGAGGGCCCGCCAGCGCCAGCTTCCCCTCCTCGGAGAGCCGCTTCATGTTCGCGAAGTGACCGCGAAACATCTCGTCGCGCTCCGGCCCCGCGGGCACCTTGTTCGGGCCGGTCTTGAGGATCACGAGCACGTAGCCCTTCATCCCGCGCTCGTCCGCGCCCAGTCTCGTCGCCAGAGCCTCGTCGAATGCCGGAGCCGCAGGCTCTTGCGCGATGGCGAGCTGCGCGGCAAAAAGAGCGACCGTCATTGCGGTCAGAACGAATCTCATCGTTGTCCCCTCTCCGTGTTCTGGAAATCCTAACTCCGCGGGCAAAGGTAGCCGGTCGCGGAACTGTCACTATCGGCCGCTCGATGGACTCCCGGCGCGGAAGTCTCCAGAATAGACGGCAAGCAGCGCGACGCCTCAGGCCCCGCCAATCGGGGACGATATCCCCGCGGCGACTTCAACGGGGCGCCGCACGGCACGATCCACCAATGACAGCACATCGCAGGACCATCGGCCACGATGTCCGGAGGCTGGCTGCATCGGGCCGCGGGCTTTGGTTCGTCGTCCTCCTGTACCTGGTCGTGGTGCTGCTCGCGGCGCTCCCTCTCGCCGCCGAAAAGCGCGTGCGAGTCGGCCTCTACGAGAACAGCCCGAAGGCCGGCATCGGCGACACCGGCAAGCCCGAGGGGATCTTCGTCGATCTACTCGAGGCGATCGCCGAGGCGGAGGGATGGTCGCTCGACTACGTGCCCGGAACGTGGAGCGAAGGGTTAGGGCGACTGGCCGCCGGCGAAATCGACCTGATGCTCGACGTCGCGCTCACCCCGGAGCGCGAGCAGGAGTTCGCGTTCCATCGCGAGCCGGTGCTCTCGAGCTGGAACCAGGTCTACGCCCGGCGCGGCAGCGGGATCCGCTCCCTCCCCGACCTGCACGGCCGCCGCGTCGCGGTGCTCGAGGGCTCGGTGCAGCAGGATCTCTTCCGCCAGATGGTCGACTCGTTCGGGTTCGGCGTGACTCTCGTGCCGTACCCCGATCTCGCCGCCGCCTTCGTCGCGGTCGCCGGGAACCGCGCCGATGCGGTGATCACGAACCGCTTCTACGGCGCTCGGCATGCGGCGGCGGCAGGCCTCGAAGACACGGCCGTCATCTTCGCACCGTCGCGGCTCTATTTTGCGGCGCCGAAAAGCGGCGACCCTGCGCTGCTCGACGCGATCGACCGAAACCTCGTCGCCTTCAAGGCCGACTCGTCCTCGGTCTACTTCCGGTCGCTGCAACACTGGACCACCGACGAAGTGCGGCCCGCGCTCCCGCGCTGGCTCTCGTTCGCCCTGCTCGGCGGCGCGGCGCTGCTCGCCATCGCCGCCTCATGGCTGATCCTTCTCCGGCGCCAGGTCGCCGCGCGCACCGCGATCATCCGTCACCGCAACGAGCAGCTCGCGATCTTCAACCGCACGCTGCGCGCCACCGGGTCGAGCCTCGACCTTCGCATCGTGCTCGAGGAAGCCACCCGTGGCGCGCTCGAGCTGACCGACTGCGACTACGGCATCGTCTGCGTCAGGGATCCGCAGTTCGAGCAGTTTCGCGTCGCGGCGCGGGTTCACGGGTCAGGCGCACCGGCTCCGGCCGCGGACAGCGGGCCGCTCAACGAGGCGTGCTGCCCCGATATCGCGGAGATCCTCGCGATGGGCAAACGACCCGCGGTGCTGCGCGTCGAAGCCCCCGGAACCTCAACAGCCTTCAACGGCGTGCACGACCCCGCGCTGCGGTGGGTCGCCCGCTTCCCGCTGGAGGCGCAGGGAATCACGGTGGGGCTGCTCTGTCTCTTTTCCCGAAAGAGCGAAGCTCCGGCGCCGCGTCACGTCGATCTCGTCGAGGAGCTCTGTGTCCCCGTCGCTCTCGCGATGGAGAACGCGCGGCTCTACGAGCAGGCGCGTGAGCACGCCGACGAGTTGGAGGAACGCGTGGAGGAACGCACGCGTGAGCTCGCCGACGCCAAGCACGCGGCCGAGTCGGCCGACCGGCTCAAGTCCGCCTTCCTCGCCACGATGTCCCACGAGCTGCGAACGCCGCTCAACTCGATCATCGGCTTCACCGGCATCGTCTCGCAGGAGCTGGCCGGTCCGCTCAACGACGAGCAGAAGAAGCAGCTCGGCATGGTGCGCGAGAGCGCGAAGCACCTGCTCGCGCTGATCAACGACGTGCTCGACATCAGCAAGATCGAGGCGGGCGAGCTCGCCGTCTCCTCGGAGGCTTTCGACCTCCCGGCGTCGATTCGAAAGGTCGCCGGCATCGTCGGCCCGCTCGCAGAGAAGAAAGGCTTGTCGCTCTCGATCCAGGTGGCCGAAGGGGTCGGCAACATGCTGGGCGACGCCCGCCGCGTGGAGCAGGTGCTGCTCAATCTGCTCGGCAACGCCATCAAGTTCACCGAGGCCGGTTCGGTGGCGCTGACTGTCGATCTCGTGACGGACGATCTGCCCGGAAAGGGCGAGCTACCCCGCCCCGCCGTGCGGCTGCGCGTGGCCGATACCGGGATCGGCATCAAGCCGGAGGAGATGACGCAGCTGTTCCGGCCGTTCCGGCAGATCGACTCAACTCTTTCGCGAAAACACGAAGGGACCGGCCTCGGGCTCGCGATCTGCCGGCGCCTCGTGGCGTTGATGGGCGGTCACATCACGGCCGACAGCCGCTGGGGCGAAGGCAGCGTGTTCACCGTCGTGCTCCCGCTATGCGCGACCGAAGGAACGGAGAACGCATGAACAGGCGCATCGTGCTGATCGAGGACAACGAGCAGAACCGCTACCTCGTCACCTACCTCCTCGAGGCCCGCGGCTGGGAAGTGCTCTATGCGTCCGACGGGCCGAGCGGCCTCGCACTCGCTTCCACGTCCGATCCGGCGCTGATCCTGCTCGACGTGCAGCTGCCGGGCATGGACGGGTACGCGGTCGCCCGCGCGCTGCGCGCCGACCCGATACTGGACGCCGTCCCCGTCGTCGCCGTAACCTCGTACGCCATGGCTGGAGATCGCGAGCGCTGTCTCGAGGCGGGCTGCAACGGCTACCTCGAAAAACCGATCGATCCGCAGACTTTCGCGGAGCAGGTCGAGGCCTTCGTGAGGGTCTCGCCATGAGACACGCTCTGGTCGTCGACGACAGGACCGAGAACCTCTACATGCTCCGCGCGCTGCTCGAGGCGCACGGATTCGCCGTCGAGGAATCACACCACGGCGCCGAGGCACTCGCGAAGGCGCGGCGGGAGAAACCTGCGCTGATCATCAGCGACCTGCTCATGCCGGTGATGGACGGCTACACCCTGCTTCGCGAGTGGAAGGCCGACGCCTCCCTGCGCGACGTCCCCTTCATCATCTACACCGCGACGTACACCGACCCGAAGGACGAGAAGCTCGCGCTCGATCTCGGCGCCGACGCGTTCATCGTCAAGCCGGCCGAGCCCGACGTGTTCATGCGGCGCGTCCGCGAAGTGCTCGAGACTGCCGAACGGGGAGAAATCACGCCGCGAGCGCAGATCGTCAGCGAGGACGCCGCGCTGAAGCTCTACAGCGAGGTGCTCGTCCGGAAACTGGAGCAGAAGAGCGCACAACTCGAGCAACGGGTCGCCGAGCTGGCGCAGTCCGAGGTGCACATCAAGCGCCTCAACCGCCTCTACGCGGCGCTCAGCGAGACCAACCAGGCGATCGTGCACATGAGCGATCGCGAGGCGCTGTTCGCCACCGTATGCCGCATCGCAGTCGAACGCGGCGGCCTGAAGGTGGCGTGGATCGGGATGATCGACGAGAAGAGCGGCGAGATCGTGCCCGTCGCTTGGGATGGCGACGTCGAGGGGTGGTTCGCGCGCGTCCGGCCGTTCACGATCCACGGCCCCCGACGCACGCCGGTGGAGCTCGCCGTCGGCGAGGATCGCATCTATTTCTGCAACGATTTCGAGGAAGAACCGGAGCTCGCGTCGATCCGCGGGACGCTGGAGGAGTCGGGCCTGCGGGCGGCGATCTCCCTTCCGCTCCGACTCGGCGCCCGGACCGTCGGCGCGCTTACTCTCTTCTCCGGCGAGAAGAACTACTTCGACGACAGCCTGAGAGACCTCGTGATCGAAATGGCGAACGACGTGTCGTTCGCGCTCGAGAACTTCGAAAAGGAAGGGCAGCTTCGCGCGAGCATGGAGTCCGTTCGCCTGAACGGCCGGGCGATGGAGGCATCGGCCAACGGCATCATGATCACCGACCACTCGCAGGGGCGGAATCCGATCACGTACGTGAATCCAGCCTTCGAGCGCATCACGGGCTATTCGGCCGCGGAGGCGATCGGGCGCAGCCCGGCCTTCCTCATGGGCCCTGACCGCGATCAGTTCGGCGCGGGCGAGATCGACGCGGCCATCCGCGATCAGCGCGAGGGCCAGGCAGTGCTGCGAAACTACCGGAAGGACGGCGATCTCTTCTGGAGCGAGCTTTCGATCGCGCCCGTGCGGGACGCCTCAGGCCACGCGACGCATTTCGTCGGCATCATCAACGACATCACCGAGCGCATGCAGTACGAGGCGCAGCTCGAGCGGCAGAACAACCAGGACTCGCTGACCGGCCTCGCGAGCCGCAACCTCCTGCGCGATCGCACGGGGCAGGCGATCGCATCGGCCGCGCGGCACGGACGCTCAGTCGCGCTGCTGTTCCTCGACGTCGACGATTTCAAGCGCATCAACGACAGCCTGGGACATGGTGTCGGCGACGCGATCCTGCGTACGGTCGCCCAGCGAATCGCCGGCTGCGTCCGCGAGCAGAACACGCTCGCGCGCCTCGGTGGCGACGAGTTCGTCGTCGTCCTGTCGGACCTGGAGAACCTGAAGAGCGTGCCGCTCGTAGCCTCACAGATTCTCCGTGCGATCGACCAGCCGGTGCCGGTGGCGAACCGGGAGTTCCAGGTCACCGCGAGCATCGGGGTGAGCGTCTTCCCGCAGGACGGAGACGATTACGACACGCTCCTGCGCAACGCCGACGCCGCGATGTACAGGGCCAAACAGGCAGGCCGCAACACCTTCCGCTTCTACACCGCCGACATGAACGAGGAGGCGATGCGCCGCCTCGAGATGGAAGCAAAGCTAAGGCACGCGCTGACGCGCGAGGAGCTCCTCCTGCATTTTCAGCCGCTGGTCGGCCTCGACGGCAGCACGATCCACGACGTCGAGGCTCTCGTGCGCTGGCGCGACGGCGA
>JAMPYE010000613.1 GCA_023700825.1 Thermoanaerobaculia bacterium
CGCGGCGCCGGCGGGCACTGGGAGTTTGGACTCGCAGGCCGGGTCGGTTACGGGAGGTGCTCGAGATCGTCAAGATCCTTGTGACGGCCGGCAGCACGCTTGTTGGCCTTCAAGTCTTCCAGGTCGAGCATAGGAACCGTCATCGAGCCAAGATCCGCTTCGATGCGACGGCCCCAGGCATCTTCGAACTCGAGCCCGGACACCGAGGTCAGCACTTCAATGCGAATCGGCGGGTGCCCCATACGTACGACCCTGCCTCGCTGGAGGAAGAGCGCGTCGCGAAGATTGGGGGTGTCGAAGCCGAATTCACGAATCGCCTCTGCTGTTGCTGCCGCATTCGCGGGATCGATGCCGATCCAGACGTCGAGATCCTGGGTCGATCGCGGATAGCCGTGCCACGCAACCGCGTAACCACCAACCACCAGGTATCTAACGCCTCGGGAGCTCAGCAATCTCAAGAACTCGCTGAAGTCGGACGGTAGCTCGATCGCCATAGTTCTGTCTGCGCAATCTCTCGAGGTGCTCGAGCCTCTCGCACGGCGTTTTCGCCCACCAGTAGACGCAGTCCTCGCGATCATCGAACGAATCGCGAATCTCGAACACGCTGCGATCGAGGTGCTGCTCGCTCAGGCTCACGGGTTTCATTCTACCAATACCGGTCGGAGGGAAGACGGGGATTGCGGATTTCGGATTTCGGATTTTTACGGCAACGAACGCTTGGTGAATGGAATGTCTTGCTGCGTGACACGAAAAGAGGTCGCGTGGCGTCGATCGTCAGGGCAGCGGAGCAAATCCGCAATCCGCATTCCGCAATCCGAAATGCCTTCACTCCCCCATCGCCCGGACGAGCTCGGCGAAGGAGGTTCGGGGCGTCCAGCCGAGGATGGCTTTGGCTTTCGAGGCGTCTCCGACGGAACGGCGGATGTCGGAGGGGCGGACGAGGCGGGGGTCGGACTTGATGACTTCGCGTTTCGTGGCGCGGTCGGTGGCGGTGACGGCGGCGTTGTCGCCGTGCCACTCGAGCTCGATGCCGCGGTTGGCGTAGGCTGCGTCGCAGAAGTCGCGGACGGAGTGCGCCTCGCCGGTCGCGATGACGAAGTCGTCGGGGCGCTCCTGCTGCAGCATCCTCCACATCGCCTCGACGTACTCGGGGGCAAAGCCCCAATCGCGCATGACGGTGACGTCCCCGAGGTAGACGGGCTCCGCGGAGCCGGCTGCGATGCGCGCCGCGCCTTCGACGATCTTCTTCGTGACGAAGCGCGACGGGCGCAGCGGCGACTCGTGGTTGAAGAGGATGCCGCTGCAGGCGTAGATGCCGTACGCGTCGCGATAGTTGGCCACTTCCCAGTAGGCCGCGGCCTTCGCGACGGCGTACGGGCTCCGCGGGCGGAACGGGGTCGATTCGTTCGCCGCATCACCTTCCACATCGCCGAAGCACTCGCTCGAGCAGGCGTTGTAGAGCCGCACCGGGCGCTCGATGAAGCGGATCGCCTCGAGCAGGTTGAGCGCCGCGAGGCTGATGCTCTCCATCGTCTCGACCGGCTGCTCGAAGGAGAGGCCCACCGAGGTCTGGCCCGCGAGGTTGTAGATCTCGTCGGGCGCGACGCGCGCGAGGACCTGGAGCACGCTCCGGAAGTCGTTGAGGCTCATCGAGCAGAGCTCGACCTCGTCGTAGACGCCGAGCTTCTTCAGGTTGCCGAACGACGCGAGCTGCGCGTCGCGCGAGGCGCCGACGACCCGGTAGCCTTTACCGACGAGGAGCTTCGCCAGGTACGAGCCGTCCTGGCCGGAGAGGCCGCAGATGAGGGCGGATTTCATGGGAGGCGAACGGCGAGAGGCGAGAGGCGATGAGCAGGCGGAAGGTGTGGGGCGTGAGATGCGTCGCGTAGCGACGCAGGAGGACGAGGCGCCGGCGGGACGCCAGCGGTACAGCCGGCCAGAGGCCAGCGCTCCTTTCGCTCCTTCCGCTCCCCGAGGCAGGCCCTGCCCCCTTCGGTGTCTTGCACCGATTGCGGGGTCGTTCGTTTTTCACTCAACATCCGTTACTTCGGTACTGCTACTGCGTCACTGCGTGCGTCCCCGAAGCCGGGGGCGCGGGGTCAGAAGCGAGATCGGGGTCTTGCGCGTTCGGTCGCGCGGGTCTGGTGCACGGGGAAGAGATCGGGGGCGAGCATCTCGCGCTCGAAGTCGACGGCGATGCTCTGGCGGATCAGGTCGATCGAGACGACGAGACGCTCGCGGCCGTGCTCGCGCACGATGACTCCCCGATAGCCCTTGAACGCTCCCGCGGTGATCTTCACCGCGTCCCCGGGCCCGAGCCACGGGCAGGGACTCAGCGACGCGCCGGCCGCCTGGAGGTCGCGAAGCTGCCCGAGCTCGCCCGCCAGCGCACGCTGGTCGGCGACCTCGAGCAGGCTCACGATCACGTCGGACTGCCGCACGACGAGCCGCTCGTCGAGCGTGTGACGAAGGAAGACGTAGCCAGCAAAGAGCGGGTTGTAGGAGTGGCGAATGCGGCTGGACGGGCGAAAGGCGTTAGGCGAGAGGCGATGAGGGGACGAAGGCGGCAAGGCGAGAGGCGATAGGCGATCAGCAGGCTCGGCGGCTGCGCTGTCGGCGCGATGAAGTTCCTGCGTACTAGCCTGCGAGGTCCCTCGCGCCTCTTGCGGGGCTCGGGACGACACGGACGAAGGCGCGGAGGCGAGGGGCGAGAGGCGATCAGCAGAGGCGGTGGCTGCGCTGTCGGCGCGATGCAGTTCCTGCGTACCAGCCTGCGAGGTCCCTCGCGCCTCTTGCGGGGCTCGGGACGACAACTTCGTGACGATCTCGTTCTCGGTCTGCGGGAGGTAGAAGGGGATCTGTTTCTGCACGAGGTAACGGGCGAGCGCTTTCTCCTGGCGCGAGCGGACGTGCGCGACACTCCACGGGCGCGCTTCGACCGGCAGGTCGAAGAGATCCGCGGGGAAGAGGTCGGGCTCACGCTTCAGTAGTGGCATAGGGTCGCTGATCCGGTCTCGCAGA
>JAMPYE010000614.1 GCA_023700825.1 Thermoanaerobaculia bacterium
AGGCCATCGACGTGGAGGGCGACACCCTGAAGATCACCGGCTGGGCCGCCGACGTGACGAAGAAGGGCCTGGCCTCCGAAGTCGTGGTCTTCTATCGAGACAAACCTCTGTTCTCCGGCTCAACGTGGATTTCGAAGGGTCACGTCGCGGCGGCCTTCAGCGAGCCCGCCTACATGTACTCCGGCTTCTCGTTCGAGATACCCGCTGCTCGCGCGCCGCAGCTTGCCGAACACGGGCTGCGACTGTTTGCGCTGTCGGACGACGGGAACGCCACGGAACTGGGGGTGCTCTTCGTCCGCATCGAGAAGGGTGCGGAGGGAGAGTACCTCGTCGCCAGCAACGGGAAGCACTTTCCGGTGACTGCAGGAGCGCTCGATGGACGGATCGAAGCAGTCGAGCCGGATCAGGCGGGGACCGTCGTCCGGGGATGGGCCGCCGATCTGCGCAGCGGAGCTCGGGCCGAGAGAATCGTCGTGCTCCTCGGGCGCCGCGTCGTGAAGGAGACGAGCCCGACGGAGTCGCGCCCGGACGTGGCGTCAGGGAGCGCAACCGCGCTCGAGTGCGGGTTCCGCATGCATTTCGACGCCGCTCCCCACGGCGCCAGGCAGGCGCTCGAGTCGGGCAAGGCCCGGATCTTCGCGATCTCGACCCAGGGCACCGCCACCGAGCTCGAGCTCGCCGCTGGCCCTGAGTAACGATGCGCGCGGGTTCCTCGCGGTCGCCCGCCTCGAATCGGGCAGCGAGACGGCCGCCGGCCTCGCCTCCGGCGGGCTGTGTGCTCTAGCCAAATCCTTTCGCGTCGAGGATGAGCTTCGTCTTTCTCTCGTAGAGCGACTTCTCGAGGCCGACGGGATAGACGTGAGGGTTGACGAAGCGCTTGATGCCCGAGTGGAACGACGCGAGCTGCGACCTGGCGCGCGTGCGGATCTCCTCGATCGAAGGAAGCCCGGCGACGAGCTTTCCCCCGCGAAACAGCGGTGAGAGAAGCTCCTCGGACGTCGCGGCGTGATGAAACGTCTTGCGCCGCGTCAGGTCGGCCGGGTCGACGATCGTCGGCTGCTCCGCGGGGGGATGCCGCTCGTCGTAGATCATGTCGCCGACCGCCTCGCCATGCTCGAAAAAGCGTCGCACCTGCAGCACGCCGGGAGTCGTGGTCTTCACGGCCTGCTCGGAGAGCTTGATCTTCTCCACCCAGTCGCCGCCCGGTGCGCGCGTCGCGGCGAGCTTGTAGACGCCGCCGAGGGCCGGCTCCTCGTACGCGGTGACGAGACGGGTGCCGACGCCCCAGAGCCCGATCGCGGCGCCCTGCTGGCCGAGGCTCTCGATGACGCGCTCGTCGAGATCGTTCGTCGCCATGATCGCGGCGTCGGGGAAGCCCCCTTCGTCGAGGATCGCGCGCGCCTCGCGGCTCAGGTAGGCGAGGTCGCCCGAGTCGAGCCGGATTCCGATCAGCCTGTGGCCGCGCTCGCGAAGCCGCCGGCCCACTTCGACGGCGTTGCGCACTCCCTGGAGCGTGTCGTAGGTGTCGACGAGGAAGAGCGAGTTGTTAGGCAACACCTCGGCCCACGTCTCGAACGCCTCGAGCTCGCCGTCGAACGCCATCACCCAGCTGTGGGCGTGCGTTCCCCTCACGGGGATGCCCCACGTCTTCGCGGCCAGGACGTTCGAGGTTCCCGCGCAGCCTCCGATGTACGCTGCGCGGCTTGCCGACATTCCGCCGTCGGGTCCCTGCGCGCGGCGGAGGCCGAACTCGACGACGGGCCGGTCCCCCGCGGCGATCGCGAGCCGGGCCGCCTTCGTCGCCACCAGCGTCTGGAAATTGATCATGTTGAGCAGCAGCGTCTCGACGATCTGCGCCTGCATGATCGGGCCGCGCACGCGAAGGAGGGGCTCCTGGGGGAAGACGACCGTCCCTTCGGGCACCGCGTCGACATCACAGGTGAAGCGCATCTCCGCGAGCGCGTCGAGAAACTCGCGATCGAAGATCGGCTTCTCGTCGTTTCCGCGGAGCGTCTCGAGATACACGAGGTCGTCCGGCGCGAAGTGGAAATGCTCCAGGTACTCGGCGATCGGCTCGAGCCCCGCCGCCAGGGCGAAGCCGCCGTCGAAGGGATTCTCGCGGAAGAAGAGATGGAACACCGCTTCGGTGCTCGCGAGGCCACCCCGAAAATACCCGTACGCCATCGTCAACTGGTAGAAGTCGGTGAGCAGTGCCTGTCCGTGCGCGATCGGCATGCGCTGATCGTAACAGCCCGGCGCGCCGCGGAGCCTCCACCTGTCTGCCGACCCGGCGGGCAGCCGGGACTCGCCCCCGCCTCGAGTTGCCCGGATTCTCAACGAAACGCTTGCGAGGCAAACGGCATTCGGGATTCAATGAGACGAAATCCAGAACCGGAAGGGGCGTCAATCCGTACCGGAGTTACGCGGCAGTCGCCGGGACGCGACCGCCGTCACGAGGAGTCGGACGGAAGATGAGCGCAGCGAGCAGCCGTGCCAACCGCAGGCGCGCCGAGAGGATTCGTCTCTCGGAGTCGGTCGTCGCACGCCTCGGCACCCAGGGAGCGGTACTCATCGACGTCAGTCTCTTCGGCGCGCGCGTCGAACACTACAACCGGCTGCGCGTCGGAGAGTCCAGAAGCCTTCGGCTCGACGTGGGCAACATGTCGGTGAGCATCCGCTGCAGCGTCGTCAACAGCAGGATCCATCGCTTCGCCTCGGGGGACGACGGGCTCACGGTCTACCGCTCGGGGCTCGACTTCACCGGCGAGGAGCAGGACCGGCTCGCGTCGATCCACCAGTTCATCGAGCACGCGCGCGCCGAGACGCTCACCGAGCAGATCGCGAACGCGAAGGGATTTGCGCCGCCGCCGAAGGGGGAAATGCCGATCTTCCGCGGCGGCGCGCTGACCTCCAACAGCTTCAACGTCGCGAGCGCGAAGAAGGACGAGCACCTCATCCCCGACAAGAAGATCGCGAGAGAGGTCGGCGACATCCGCTTCTCGAAGAAGAAGGCG
>JAMPYE010000046.1 GCA_023700825.1 Thermoanaerobaculia bacterium
CTCCGAAGCGAAGGTGCGAAGCGTCGGGAATCTCCGGAGCTGGAACTCTCGCTGTGGGCGCCCGTCCTCGCCGAGGAGGAGCGGTGCGGCGGCAACGGCGCCGTCACACGCGGCGAGCCTTCGGACGAGCGTCTCGACGCAACCCGGCGCGAGCTCGCAGTCGGGATTCAGCAGCAGCACGTGGCGCCCTCGCGCGCGCGCTACCGCCCGGTTGACGCCTCCCGCGAAGCCGTCGTTGCGGTCCGAGCGCACGACCAGCCCTCGCCCCGCGCCGAGGAGAGCTTCCGCAATCGCCGCGGTCCCGTCGCGCGAGGCGTTGTCGTGGACGATCACTTCCCACGAAAGGCCCCCGCAGCCCGACTCGATCGCCTCGAGGCAGCGCGCGATCCAGAGGGCGCTGTTCCAGGTGACGACGACGACCGACACGTCGACGGAAGCGGGCGCCGGGTCCGGCGCCTCGGCCGGTCGCGATTCAGTTTCGTTCGTCAGAGCCAAGGAAGAATCCGTTCGACGAGCGGCGCGGCCACGCGGCTCCAGGTGAATCGTGCGCGCACCCGCCCCAGGTTCTCTACGCACGCCGCGCGGAAAGCGTCGTCGCCGAGGATGCGAGCGATCGCCGCGGCGACGCCGCTCGTATCGCCCGGAGCCACGACGACCCCGAGCCCTTCGCGCTCGACGAGCTCGGCCGCGAAGCCGCCGCGCGTCGCGACGACCGGCACGGCGCACCATATCGCGTCGAACAGGCGCGTGCGGATCGCAAACTCCGCCTCGAGGCTCTCGCGGTGCAGCATGATCGCCACGCTGCTCGCGCGCAGCCACCGAGCGCGCTCGCGGTACGGAATCCACTCGCGATTCCAGAGCACCGCTCCCGACACGTTCGACTCCACGCGACGCGCCCAGCCGCTCGTCGCCGCCGCTGCCACCCCTTCGTTCGGCCTTCGACCCCCGAGCACGAGGAGCTTCACTCCTGTCCCCTCCGCGCGGAGTTGCTCGACTGCCGAAAGCGCGGTTTCCGGATCGAGCCAGGGCCACGATCCGCCTCCCCAAACGACGACCGGCTCGTCTCCGAGGGCTTCGATCGGGCCATCCTCCGCGGGATCCCGCTCCTCGATGCCGAAGGGCACGGTCAGCCATCGCTCGAGCCATCCCTCGGTGTCGCCCCCTCCGGAAAGGTGAACTCCCGCATAGAACGAGAACTGCTGCGGCGTCGCGCAGACGAGAACGTCTCCGTGCTTCATCGCGGCCTGAAGGCGCTGCCACTCGATCCACTGGTGTGCGCGGCCTCTCAGGCCGGCGCGCTCGGCGTAGATCGCGGGAAGCTCGAGCACGACGGGATCGAACAGGTCGAAGACGACCTTTGCCGGCCGGCGCGTCAGTCGCAACAGCTCCCGCGTCGGCTGGCCGATCACGACGCGCGCCGAACGGATCGCTTCGCTCGCCTCGGGGGAGCCCCGCCGCAGGGCGCGAAACCGGCCTCCACCGTCAAAGTCGGTCAGCTCCGCCACGAGCGCAACCGGCGAGCTCCGGGAAATCTCGTCGGCAAGATGGAACGCACGGATCCCCGGGCCGGCCATCCGCCGCCCGACGACATCCCGCGTGTAAATGACGACTTCGCTTCGCATCCGGCTCGGTGCATTCTCACCGCGGCGGCGCGCACTGTCCAGCGGCCGCTGTCTGTTACGTCCGGGTCAGGGTTCCGGTTCGTTTCGCGAAACCAGCTAACTTTTCCACCGTTCAGGCGTCATCTTGTTGGAAGTCACGATACGAGAAGAGAAGGCAGAGGCACTCGATGAGACTCCAGTTCGCGCTCCCGGCATCCGTTCTCCTGCTGGCGATCTCCACGGCCGCATGGGTTCGTGCGCCGCAAACATCCGCCCCGTCGCCCGGGAAACTCGTCGCGCGAGCCGGCATCGGCGCGATCGGAGCGATCGTCGGCGCCGGCGAGCGCGAAGTTGCTCCCGAAGCAACGCTCTCGCCCGCACCGATCACGCTTTCCGCGTCGCGCCCTGACTCGGTGGATCCCGTTCCCGCGTCCGTCGAGATGGAGGCGATCGAGCGTTACCACGAGCGCGCGCTCGAATCGGCGCGCGCGAAATCCGCGATCGTCGTCGCTACCGGCGCCGGGGTGAAGTCTCTCGCGGTCGCGGAATTCGAGAAAAAGTGCGAGCAGCCCGCAGCCGCGGCCCCGAAGAAGCCGAGATGCACGAAAGCCACGCTCGACGTTCCGATCGTCGGCTGCTACCTGAGGCAGGCCGCCTCGGTGCTCGTCAGCTGATCGCCGCCAGAGGCTCGCCCGCCGCACGAGCGATCCTCGCCGTCTCCGCGCGAATTCCGTTCAGCATCCCGCGGAAAACGATCCCGTGCAGCGGGAGAACGGAATACCAGTAGACCAGCCCTCCGAGCCCGCGCGGCTTGAAGCGCGCACGCTGCACGAGCCGGCAGCACGTCGCGTCCGGCGCGCTCGAGATGATCTCGAACGAGAGCGCCGCCTCTCCCGGCAGCTTCATCTCTGCGCGCAACTCGAGCAGGCGATTCCGTTCGACGCCGGTGACTCGCCAGAAATCGAGAGCGTCGCCGTAGCGGACGTTCTCCGGATTGCGACGTCCGCGCCGCAGGCCCGGTCCGCCGACGAGGCGGTCGAGCGCGCCCCGCAGCCGCCAAAGAAAGTCCGCCGCGTACCAGCCGTTGCCTCCGCCGATCCGGCAGACCGCGGCGAACACCGCCGCGGGCGGCGCGTCGAGCTCGATCTCACGCACGTCGTCGAATGCGGTCCCCCCGGCCCAGTCGGGATCGCCGGGAACCGGGCCGGCGTCGCTCCAGGAGGTCTCCACCTCCGCGCTGGCGACCTTGCCGAGCGCCGCGTCGATCGACTCGCGAACCGTCAGCAGCTGCTGCGGCATCAGTTTCACTGCGTCGTCATTTCGGCAGACCACTCTGTTGCGGAGACCCTCGGCGAGTGGGCGGGCGATCCGGTGACTGATGGGAGTCACCAGATGAATCCAGAGGGAGCTCAGGCGGGGAGTGAGGACGGGAACGGGAACGATGGTCCGGCGTGGCAGGCCGAGGGCCTCGGCCATAGTCTGCATGATCTCGCGGTACGACATCACCTCCGGGCCGCCGATATCGAGCGTCCTTCCGGCGGTCTCCGGCTGTCGCAGAGATGCGACGAGGTAATGGAGCACGTTGCGCACTGCGATCGGCTGGCACTCGGTCGACACCCACCGCGGGGTGATCATCACCGGAAGGCGCTCCACGAGATAGCGAAGGATCTCGTACGACGCCGAGCCGGAGCCGACGATCATCGCCGCGCGAAGCACGGTGACGGGAACGCCGGTCGATGCGAGCGCAGCCTCGATCTCGCGTCGCGACCGGAGGTGTTCGCTGAGCCCGTCGCCGGTCTCACCGAGCCCGCCGAGGTAGATGATGCGCTCGACTCCGGCGAGGCGCGCGGCGTGCGCGAAGGTCTCGGCGAGCGCGCGGTCGCGGTGCGCGTAGTCTTCTCCCGCGGCCATCATCGAGTGGATGAGGTAGTACGCCGCGCCGCAGCCGCGCATCTGGCGCGCGAGCGCGACGATGTCCGACGCGTCTCCCTCGACGATCTCGAGGCCCGGAACCCCGGCCCAGGACCTTCCCTTCAGCTTGCCCGCATCGCGCACGAGGCATCGAACGCGAAACCCGCTCTCGAGCAGGCGTGGCGCGAGCCGCCCTCCGATATAGCCGGTGGCTCCGGTCAGGAAGACCGGCCTCGTCGCGATCGATCGTGGGAATCCGCTCATGTGCGTCGGATCCGTTCCTGGTTGACCGGCGCAGTGCGGGAGGCCAGCGCGGCCATTTCGAGCGTAGGGCCCATTTCAACTAACATCATTTCATGATATTCGTTCAAAACAGTCACAACCTACAGCCAGAAAACCACAAGTCAAGGCATAAAATCGGAACAACGTGGGTATTCCAGTTCTCTACTTGCAAACGATGTTCGACCTATATTACGATTATAATCGTCCAAATCGACCAGCAAGAGGATTCCAGATGACGCCGACGACCCGATCCCTGATCTCCCCGCGCGAGCTCGCCGAAGCCATCGGCGTGAGCGAATCGTCCATCAAACGCTGGGCGGACGACGGCGCGGTTCGCGCGGTCCGCACCAGCGGAGGCCATCGGCGCATTCCGATCGAGGATGCGGTGCATTTCATCCGCAGCTCGGGCCAGAAAGTGTGCAGACCCGAAATCCTCGGGATCGACGACGCCATGCCGTTCACCGATGCGCTTCCGGCGCATGGCGAAGAGGGCGATCTTCTCTACAGGCTTCTCGTCGAGGGCTCCGAGTCGGGCACCCGCGGATTCCTCGTCTCGCTCTTTCTCTCCGGATGGACGCCGGCGCAGATCATCGACGGTCCGCTGAGCGAGGCGATGGTGCGCGTCGGCGAGCTCTGGAAGATCGACCCCTCGGCGATCTACGTCGAGCATCGGGCCACCGACATCTCCGTGCAGGCGTTGTCCAGGATCCGATCCCTGATCCGGATTCCCCTCGCGAGCGCGCGACGCGCCGTGGGAGGCGCGCCGTCGGGCGACCCGTACATCATCCCCTCTCTCGGCGCGTCGCTCGTTCTCGGAAGCCTCGGCATCCGCGCGACCAACCTCGGCCCCGAGACACCCGTCGAGACGCTCCGCCACGCGATTGCGGAGCTCGGTCCGCAGATCGTGTGGATCAGTGCCGGTGTCGCCGCCGAGCCGGTGAAGCTCCGCGACGAGATCGTCCAGCTCGCCGACGAGGCGGCCGCGCGCGAGTGCTCCGTGATCGTCGGCGGGAGGATGGCGCAGATGCTCGCGCTCCCCACGCGGCCTAACCTCTACGCAGGTCGCTCGATGGCCGAGCTCGAGGCGTTCGCGCGCGGGCTCGTCGCGAACGGCGGCCATCGCGTCAGCGACTCGTGACCGCGCCGACCCCGCAGGAAAAAGACGCCCCCCCGGGAATGCGCAGTCGGCCGTCGATCCGATCTCGAGGGCAGGCGCCCTCGCGGCGATCCGGGCCGCCACTCCGGGCCTGGGCACGCCCGGAGCATCGGATTCACTCTCTCGCGGGAAGCCCGAAACCAATGACGACACGAGCACGCTTCCCGCGCGTCCCGCCATTCCGACCCCCATTCGGCTCCGGCGGAACTTCGACCGAGCGACTACTCCCCGGGGGGAACGTTCGAGGCATGAACCTTACTTCGCACCATTGATAGCGCCGGCAGCGGAACCTGTCGGCAACCGGCGTCACCGGTGACGGGTGATGCACGGCCACCAGGAGTGTGGCCGGCGAACATCGGCGGGGGTTCCCTGCCGTCGGTTACTGCGCCGAAGGTGGAAGCGCGACGCCGAAGATCGCCTTCACCGGTTCCTTCATCAGCACGATGATCGTGAGCACGCCGAGCACCGTTCCGAAAGGCACGAACATGCACTCGATGCCTCCCACCACGAGGCAGAACGTGTAGCGCGTGCGCCTGGCGAGGTTGCGACCCGCGAGAAAGACCGCGACCGCGAAGGCCGTACCCGCGAGAATCCAGACGCTCGCGAACGCGACGAAGAAGCCGCCGACCCATCGCGCCTCGGAGTCGATGCCGTCGCTCGGAAAGCTCCCCGTCAGGATCGCGATCCCGATCACGAGGTGGATCAGCGGGAAC
This sequence comes from Thermoanaerobaculia bacterium, assembly GCA_023700825.1. GTDB lineage: Bacteria > Acidobacteriota > Thermoanaerobaculia > Gp7-AA8 > Gp7-AA8 > JACPDH01. Next base: position 5,664 of record JAMPYE010000046.1, read on the forward strand.
AGCGCGAACAACGCCGCGAACGCCGCTACGACGTAGTGGAAGATCGACAGCAGCCGGAGATGCTCTTCGTTCTGGTCCATGCGCGAGAGTGTAGCGCCGACCTCGCCGGCGGCGCACTCGGTCCCGGCTCCGCTAGAACGTCTGTCCGATCCAGAACGTGCGGACGGTGTCGTCCTCCAGGGTGTCGAGGTTGGTTCGTTTCGCCCAGTCCCAATGCAGCTCGAGCCCGAGGAAATTGAACGCGATTCCCCAGCCGACGGCCGCCTTTCCGTTCTGCAGCTGACCGTCGCTCCAGAACTTCCAGTCCTCCTGTTCCTCGAAATAGGCGCCACCGACGTCGAAGAACAGGTGCGCGCGGATGTTGGAGAAGTTCAGGTTGAGCGGCGTGTCGATTCGGTCGACCAGCGGGAACCGGAGCTCGAAGTTCGCGTAGAAGGCCCGCGAGCCGACCAGGCTGTTGTACTCGAAGCCCCGAAGCGTGTTGAGCCCGCCGAAGTAGTAGAAGTTGGGGTTGTTGCCGTCGGAGAAGGCGCCCCAGATCCGCGACGCGAGCAGGCTGCGCGTCGTGAGCTGCCGGTAGTTCCGGAAGTCGACGATGATGTCGGCGGAGGTGGTTCCCCCGTCCTCCGTGTCGTATGCGTACTGCGTGATGATGTTGTAGCGCCGCCCGGAGATCGGCCCGAACGACCGGAAGTGCGTGTTGTCGCCCGAGAACCCCGCGAAGACGATCGGGAAGTCGTCGCTGAACTTGATGAACTCCACGCCTCCCGGCACCAGCACCGGGTACGAGATGCTTCGGCTGATGTACCCGCCGCCCCACTCGACTCGCCGGTTGCGGTCGATCGGATAGCTCATGAAGCCGATGATCCCCGTCGTGCTGTAGGTCTCTTCGTCCCGCACGACGTCGCCGGTCTCGTCGACGTACGCGTAGTACTCGTTCTCGTCGAAGAGGCGGACACCCCAGTTCGTCCTCTTGCGCGCGTCGAGGTAGATGAAGTCGAAGTTCGCGAACGTCGACACGGAGTCGAGCGACGCGATGAACCGCCGCCCACCGAGCATGTCGCTCATCGTGATGATCGAGCGCGACACGAACGTCTGGTCGTCGGTGAAGCCCGCGTTGACCGAGACGTCGTCGACGAAGAGCCGGAACTTCCCTTCGTCCCGGATGTTCTCCTCGTCGATGGCGACCTCCACGGGGGGAACGAACGCTCCCCTGTCGGATTCGAGCAGCGGCGCCGACGGAAGCACTTCGGCCGCGACCACCTTGAACGGCTTCGCCGTGTCGGTGATGTAGAGGCTGTTGCGCCCCCGGTAGTAGGAGCTGAAGACGAGCTTCTCGACCCCTTTCTCTCCGATGAACACCTGCGGAACCGTGCTGCCACCGACGACGTCGGTGTACTGCCACACCTCACCCGACTCGAGGTCCTTCGAATAGATGTTGTATGCGGCGAACACCGTCGGATCGATCTTCGGCTCCTCGACGGTCGGCGCCTCGGCTCCCGGAACCGCGGCCGCGGCCTTCACCGGCTCGTTGCGCCCCGTCTGCCGGTCGGACGAGAAGAAGATCCTGCGGCCGTCGGGCGCGTAGACGGCGTCGATGTCGTTCCACTCGCCCTCGGTAACCTTGAAGCGGACCTTCGGGTCGGTGAGATCGAGACGGAAGATCTTCGAGAAACCGTCGACCACCGACGAGTAGATCAGCCATCGCCCGTCGGGAGAGAACGAAGGCGACGCGTCGAAGAAGTCGTCGTTCGTCACGTTCGTGGTCTCGCCGCTCTCGAGGTCGTACATGAAGATGTCGGCCTTGTTGCCCAGGAAGCCGTGGAACGCGATCTTCTTCCCGTCGGGAGAGAAGGCCGGGTTGAGCTGCTGCTCCACGCTCATCTCGACAGAACGCTCCAGCTTCGCCGTCACCGCGTTCACCAGGACGAGATGCCGTCCCCGCTCCTTCTTCGCGAAGAAGGCGATCTGGTCGCCGTCCGGGCTGAACGCGAGGTCGCGCCCCATCAGCGGGCCGGTCGTGAGGAACTGACCGATGATGTACTCGTACTTCTCCGGAAGGCCTTTCGTGAGGTTGCGGACGAGCTCGCGCTTCGGCACGTTGAACAGTGCGACGTCGATGTCCTGCTTGTACGTCGTCAGCGCGACGACCAGGTCGCCCGACGGCGAGATCGCCGGCGAGGTCTCCGTGCTCCGCACTCCTTCCTGGACGCGGAACGGCTCGCCATACTCCTGCGGCTCTCCCTTCTCGATCAGCGTGGGAAGGAAGCGCTTGCGGAGCCAGGTGCGGAACTTTCTGTCGAACTCCTCGGGGGTCAGGTTGAAGGCGCGCTTGAGCGCCCGGTCGACCGAGGGCCCGAGCGCGTTGCGGTACTCCATGACGAAATCGCGGACGCCTTCCTCTCCCCACTCCAGCTCGATGAACTTGAAGACCGCGTGGCCGAACCGGTAGGCGAAGAAGCCGCCGAAGCCCGACTTCACCGAGGGGATCAGGTCGTTGACGACGGCGTCACGCAACACCATCCGGTCGTGCGTGTCCTCGTCCTCGGCCATGTACGACGCGAGCCCCTCCATGAACCACGTTGGCGGGCGCGAGCGCACCGCGAGGTCGTAGCGGCCGCGGAAGAGAATCTCGTACTCGAAGATGTGCGTGAGCTCGTGCTTGATGAGCGCGTACACCTTCTCGTCGGGCAGGTCGATCGGCAGCACCATCCGGTTGCGCACCGGCTCGGCGAACGCGCCAACCCCCTCGGGGATGAAGTTGAAGATCACGTTCGTCTGCTCGAACGCGGAATGCGTCGCGTAGAAGATCAGCGGGATCCGCTTCGAAATCTGGAAGTTGAACTTCCGCGACAGCTCGTCGTAGGCGCTCTCGGAGAAGTTCACCACCTTCTGGAGCGACGCCCGCTCTTCCTCGTAGAAATAGATCTCGAAGTGCGTCGACTGGTAGATCTGCCACTTGAAGTCGTCGTAGACGATCTTGTTCTTGCCGAACGCGAACGCCGAGACCGGCGAGAGAAGCACGAACAGCACAGCCAGAAGCCGGGACGTCTGTCGGATCACGCGAGCCCTCCCGAAGCGCATCGCCTCGTCCCCGGTTCCCTGCCGACCCGCTGGCCGCGGATCAGTCGAACAGGTAGCGGGTCGAGGTCGTTTCCTGCGAGATGAACATGCTGAGGATCTGCTTCTCCATCGAACGCAGGTTCTCGAAGAGCCCCATCAGCTCGTCGTAGTTGCGCCCGTCGAACTGCTTGAAGTCGCGAAAGTTCTCTTCGGCGACCTTCTCCCCGGTGTCGCCGTCGAACACGACGAAGACGATGTCGAAGACGAAGCCGGTGCTCTCCACCAGGACCTGCCGGTAGTAGGTCCGACCGTCGACCGGCGAGGTGTACTCCTCGGTCTTGTAGCCCGCCTTGTCTTCGACGTCGAAGTCGATCGAGCCGCTGAGCACGTAGTCGGCGCCGCTCCTGGCCGCGACCGACTTCCAGAAATCGCGATTCGCCGCGAGCTCCTTCGTGTCCGACGTCGGAAGCTTCTCGCTCGATGCGTCGAAGATCTCGAGCTTGGTCTCCTTGTCCAGCTTCTTCTTCAGGTAACGGGAGAACTCCATCTGCACGTCGACCTTCGAGGCCCGGTCGGTCCGATCCTCGGCCGCGACGACGATGACGAACGGTGCGATGGCGACGTGCGTCCCCTCGGAGAGCGCGAAGCGCGGCCTCACGGGGAGCGTCAGCGTCGCCTCGAAGACTCCGGCGAAGAGCGTGACCGGCGCGAGAATCGCGACAGCCGCGAACAGTGCGCGCCTCATGGCGTGGTCTCCTTCTCTGCGCCGAGCACCTTCGGCTCCCGCTTCTTGAACTTCGCGTAGAACTCGGAGAAGCGGCTGTAGTTCTTCTGGATGTACGGATTCGCGCGATCGACCTGCAGCGCCTTGAGGTAGGCCTCTCGCGCCATCTCGAATTCGCCGCTGCTCTCGTACGCGACACCGAGGTTGCTCAGCGCCATGGCGTTGTTCGGCTCGATCTGGACCGCGCGCTTGTAGCGGAACGTCGCCTCGCGCCAGAGGCCCTCGCGCGCGGCCTTCGAGCCGATTCGAATCTGCGCCTCGGCCGTCTTCAGATCGGACCCGGTCGTCCCGCATCCGGAGAGCGCCGCGACGAGCGTGACCGCGGCAAGCAGCCTCGCGGTGGAGCCCGCGAGACCGATACGAAGCATCGCTGCGTGCTGAATGGTTGTCATTGGATGAGCTCGCATTATAATTACGCGCCACACACACCCTCAACGGCTACGCCTCTCTCCTTCAACACAAACCCGTGAACAATTCGACATCGTGGAGCCCCCGCGACTGGGTGCTTGCCTGGTCATTCAGCGAAAGTCTCTCCAACCGACAGATACGTCTGCTCGCCGACGCCGGACTTGCGTGCGACGCAATCGCCCACGCATCCGACACCACACTCTTCGAAGCGGCGGAGATCCGCCCGGACACGGCACGCCTCGTCCGCGCCGCCCCGCGGATTCCGAGGCTCCGGGAGAAGTCCGCGCTCGTCGCGCCACGCGTGACGACCCTGGTCGACCCCGACTACCCGCCGCTTCTGCGCCGCACCGCCGACCCGCCGGCGCACCTCTTCACGCTCGGCGACCGCGCGCTCCTCGGGACGCCCGCGGTCGCCGTGGTCGGCTCGCGTCGCGCCTCTCCTTATGGAGTGAACGTCGCGAGCCGCATCGCGCGCGAGCTCGCCTCGGCGGGAATCACCGTCGTATCGGGCCTCGCGAGCGGCATCGACGCCGCCGCGCACCTCGCGGCGCTAGACGCCGGAGGCCCGACGATCGCCGTGCTCGGCACCGGGATCGACATCGCCTACCCGCGCGGAAACCGCACGCTCCAGAAGCGAATCGCCGGTCACGGGCTCCTCCTCTCGGAGTTCGATGACGGCACGACGCCGCGCCCGCAGAACTTCCCCGTGCGCAACCGGATCATCGCAGGCATCGCCCTCGGCGTGGTCGTCATCGAGGCGGGCGAGCGGAGCGGGTCGCTCATCACCGCGCGTCTCGCGTCGGAAGAAGGGCGCGAGGTCTTCGCCGTGCCCGGCTCGGTCTTCTCACCCGCGACGAAGGGGACGCACCGCCTCATCCAGGACGGGGCGAAGCTGCTGCACGACCTCGACGATCTCTACGACGAGCTGCCCGCGCTGCGCCCGTCAAACCCGGCGTCGGGCGCCCCGAAACCGCCGGCCGAGCCTGCGCTCGCCGCACTCTGGTCGCGCATCCCGAGCGACGAGGCGATCCACCCCGATTCACTGGTCGACGAGAGCACGCCGCTCCCGCGGCTTCTCGAGCTGCTGCTCGCGCTCGAGATCGCAGGGCTGGTGAGACGCGTGGGAGGAGGGCGCTACGTTAGGCGGGAGTGAGGGGGAGTGGAGATTTCGGATTTCGGATTTCGAATTTCGGAAGCCGGAGACGCCGCGGTCGGAGGTTCGCGATGTCGGGAGACTTACTCCGCGGTCTCCGGACCCTGCTCCGCGCCTTCTGCCGCGTCCAGCTCGCAGGCGACACGGTCGGCCACCTGCGTCGCGACGACCGTCGCGACGCCGACGGCCACGGAGATCTGGAGGATGCGCAGCAGCGGCCTGGGCAGCGCGTAGCCGAGCACGATGCCGGTGGCGACGCCGGCCGCGACGAGCTGCGGCGCGTTCTCCCCGGCAAGACGGCCCAGGTCGAGGTCGCCGCGGAGCCTGTCGATGTCCCCGCGGAACTTCCGGTCGAGCGCCTCGACGCGGTCGGCGACTCCCTTGCGGGCGCCGTCGATCGAGGCCTTGATCGTGTTCCTCACGTCGTTCGTCGAGCTCATGGGCGTTCTCCTGATGATTGCGTCTTTGCCGGTGGCAGAGCGGGTGATTTCGCCGAGGGCGCGCGCTCCGCGGGCGCCGGCGGTTCGGGAGCGAGCTTCTTCTTCGCGGCAGCCGCGGTGAGCGCCGCCGCGACGAAGAGGATGACGGTCTCGATCAGAGCCGCCCAGCCGCTTCCCACGAGCGGCGAGAGGAGCAGCATCATGGCGATCAGGACGAAGACGATTCCCGCCATCGCGAGGAACGCCGCGACGAGAAAGAGCGCGATCGCCGCGCCGGAGCGGGCGACCGTATCGCGCATCTCCAGCTTGGCCAGCGCGATCTCTCCGCGAACCAGCGTCGACGCAAGCCCCGCGATGTCGTGTACCAGCTCGCCGATCGACGGCTCCCGGTGCTCTCTCTCGTCTGTCTCGATCATCTGCATTCAACCCCTGGAATCGCGCATATCATAACGGAGTTATCGCGCACTCGGACGGCAGGCAACCTGCCGCCGAACGAGGATCGGAGTCCCTTTCCCATCATGCAGGTCGAGCTCGTCAAGGAGTTCCGCTTCGAAGCGGCCCACTATCTGCCCAACGTCCCCGAGGGGCACAAGTGCCGGAGGATGCACGGGCACTCGTTTCGCGGCGAGGTCGCGGTGCGCGGCGACGTCGATCCGGCGACCGGCTGGCTGATCGATTTCGCCGACCTGCAGAAGCTCGTCCGCCCCATCGTCGAGCGCCTCGACCACTACACGCTCAACGAGATCCCCGGGCTCGAGAACCCGACCTCGGAGCTGCTCGCTGCCTGGATCTGGGGCCAGCTCAAGCCGAAGCTCCCGATTCTCGAGCGGATCACGATCGAGGAGACCTGCACCTCCCGCTGCCACTACTTCGGCGGGTAACGGCTCGGAATCGCGGAATTCTTCGTTTTTTCGGCTCCGTCCCCCGATTTGCCCCCCGATTGCGGCCCCCGCGCAGACTCAATCCTGTTAGAGTCCGCGCCGGAGGTTTTCCATGTCCAGAATCAATGGTGAGAGATCCAGGGCCGATATCAGCCGTCGCCGGCGTACCGCACAGCGCGTAATCGACCGCGCGCTTCGTGCCGCAACGAGCGTGAAGACCGCAACGCCCGCCGCAGCCCCGACCGAGCCCGCAGCCAAGCCCACCGCCGCCAAGGCCTGACGCTTCGAGCCGGCATCCCGCCGGCCAGCGCCACGACCGGGTCGCATCACAGCTCACAACCGAAAGACGACCGCCACCCCCGATCCCGCCAATTCCGCGGGCCGGCGACTGCATTGCCTGAGTTCGGTGCGAGGAGTTCGAGCGATGCGAGATCGCACGGTCGCCACCGTCTCGGCGGCACCCCGGCGGCGGGACGCCGGCGCTACGAAAGCCGCCAGCTCTGACCTCGGCCTGCTCGTCGCCTCTCGCCTTTCGCCTGCTTTGACCTTTGACCTCTTGCCTTTGACCTGCCTCTTCGCCTCTCGCCTTTCGCCTCTTCGCCTCTCGCCTTTCGCCTCTTCGCCTCTCGCCTTTCGCCTCTCGCCTCTCGCCTCTCGCCTCTCGCCTCTCGCCTCTCGCCTCTCGCCTGCTTTGACCTTTGACCTCTTGCCTTTGACCTGCCTCTTCGCCTCTCGCGTGTCGCCTCATTGGTAGAATGCCCCCGCATGTCGAGACGACAGCTGCACGAAGACGTCCTGAAACTCCTCCGTGAACGCGGCGCGCGCTATGCGGACCTTCGCGAGTCGACCACGACCGACGAGACGGTGAAGGTCCGCAACGGCAGCGTCGAGAATCTCTCCTCGGGCGTCGACCGCGCCGTCGGCGTGCGCGTCCTCGTCGGCAACGGCTGGGGCTTCGCCGCGGACTCCGACACGAGCGAGGCGTCGCTTCGCGCGACGGCGCTGCGCGCGCTCGAGGTCGCGGCCGCGAGCCACGTAGCCACCACGCAGCAGGTCGCGCTCAGCCCGGTCGACGCCGTCACGGGGCGCTGGTCGACGTCGTTCGTCACCGACCCCTTCGCCGTCCCGATCGACCGCAAGCTCCAGCATCTCTTCGAAGCGACCGAGCCTCTGCGCGACGACGACCGGATCCACCAGGTTTCGGGAGAGATCACCGCATACCGCCTGGAGAAGATCTTCGCGTCGACCGAGGGAAGCTGGATCGAGCAGTCGTCGACCGAGATGGGCTGCGGCCTCGAGGTCATCGCCCTCGACGGCGACGAGTTTCAGAAGCGCTCCTACCCGAACTCCGCCGGCGGCGACTTCCAGGCGCGCGGGTGGGAGTTCGTGGAGGAGCAGCAACTCGCGCCGAACGGCCGTCGCATCCGCGACGAGGTCCTAGCCCTGCTCGCCGCGCCGAAGGCCCCCGCGGGAGTCTTCGACCTAGTGATCGGCGCCGCGCAGCTCTCGCTCCAGGTCCACGAGTCGTGCGGACATCCGACCGAGCTCGACCGTGCGTTAGGCTGGGAGATCTCGCTCGCCGGCGGATCCTTCCTCCAGCCGTCGATGCTCGACACGTTCCGCTACGGCTCTCCGATCGTGAACCTCACGGCCGACGCGACGATCCCCGGCGCGATCGGCTCGTTCGGCTGGGACGACGAAGGCGTCCCGGGCCAGCGCTTCCACCTCGTCGAAGACGGAATCTTCGTGAATTACCTCACGGGGCGCGACACCGCTCCGGTCGTCGGCCGCTCGTCGAACGGCACGGTTCGCGCCGAGGATGCGTCGGCGCTCCCGATCATCCGCATGACGAACATCAGCCTCGAGCCGGGAGAGTCGACGCTCGAGGACATTCTCTCCGGCGTGAAGCGCGGCATCTTCGTCGACACGAACAAGTCGTGGTCCATCGACGACCTCCGCCTCAACTTCCAGTTCGGTTGCGAGCTCGCCTACGAGATCGAGAACGGCAAGCTGGGACGATTGTTGAAGAACCCGCTCTACACGGGATCGACGCCGAAGTTCTGGGGCGCGTGCGACGCGATCGGCGACCGCTCGACCTGGCGCGTGTGGGGCTTGCCGAACTGCGGCAAGGGCGACCCGATGCAGACGGCACGCGTGGCGCACGGCGCCCCGGTGGCCCGCTTCCGCGGAGTGGAGATGGGATGAGCGGGGATTGCGGATTTCGGATTGCGGATCGCGGATTGATAGGCA